>CACYEW010000217.1 GCA_902773455.1 uncultured Ruminococcus sp. | reverse complement strand
CTACGGGTATATCGGTGGCGTCGCTCGGTTCGGACCTCAACTCCGACTTCGATAAGAAGGATGCGTACAACAGAGAAGACTCGAAAGATCTCATAGTAAAGCTCCTTGCGAGAATGAAGAAGGACTTCGGATCGGTAATGATCAGCGGCGGTAACTCGTACGCGGTCACGTTTGCGGATTACATCCTTGAAATGCCGCTCGATTCGAGCCAGTATTTACGCGCAAGCGAATCCATACCGTTCATGGGCATGGTGCTGCACGGATACGTACAGTATACCGGCACGCCGCTGAACACCGTCGGCAATATCAATTACGAGATACTGAAGACGATAGAAAACGGCGCGTCGCCTTACTTCCTGCTCGCGTATCAGAATACGGAGATACTGAAGAAATACTATAACAAATATTATTCGGTCAACTTCACGACCTGGGCGGAAGCCGGTCTCGTTGATTACTACAAGACTCTGAACGACGCTCTGCACGACGTTCAGGATAAGAGGATCGTAAACCACGAATTTATCGACGGCGTACGCGTTCTCACCGAAGAAGAGATCAGACAGCGTGAAGAAGACGAACAGCGCAGATTAGAGGAAGAGAGCATAGCTCAATCCATAGAAGACGCGAAGACCGCGCAGGATACCACGATACCCGTTGAAACGGAAGAACTCACCGAAGCCGAGATAACCGGCGAAGCGGAAGTTCCGACGGAAGAAGCGACCGAAGCCTTGACCGAGGCCGCGACCGAAGCGCAGCCCGAATCGACGGAAAAAGAAGAGCCTGCCGAAGATAAAGAAGATGACAAGAAAGAAGAAGTCAACCCCGAAGACATCGTCGATAACGGAAAGATAGTCAGACTGACGTATGAAAACGGCAAAGTGTTCATACTCAACTACAACAGCTACGCCGTTACGGTCGAAGGTTACGACGGAGTCATAGACGCCCTCGGATTTGTATATTTCTACGAAGGAGGTAACTGATAATGAATAAAGAAGCCGAAATGAAGCTCGTTTCCGACGTTCCGAAGAAACGCAGAAAAACGGCGTCGCTCGACAAAAAGACGGCGCGCGGCGGATATTTGTTCACGCTTCCGTTCATAATCGGATTTATCGTGATATACATCCCCGTAGTGTTCGAATCCTTCTTATACAGTCTTACGACGATAGAGAGGATCACGAGCGGCGATACTTACCAGCTCCTTTGGGTAGGTCTTGCAAACTATCAGGAAGCTCTGTTCCAGGATCCGTCATACGTACAGATCCTTACCTCGGGCTTACTGCAGCTCTTGTTCGACGTTCCCGCAATACTCGTGTTCTCGCTGTTCATGGCGGTACTGCTCAACCAGAAAATGGTCGGCCGCGCCGCGTTCCGTGCGATATTCTTCGTACCGGTCATACTTTCGACCGGTCTCATATCCACGATAGACAGCGGTAACCAGAGCCTGCTCAACTACATGACCGATACCTCTACCGGTATCAGTACCGGCGCCTCGAACCAGACGGGCGTCACGGAGATAGTCAACGCGATGGATATCAAGTACCTGTTCTCAAACATGAAAATAGGCAGCGGTATCGCGGATTACGTCGTTGACGTTATAAACCATATATACGATATAGTAAACCGTTCGGGCGTACAGATGCTCATATTCCTCGCCGGTCTGCAGTCGATCTCGCCGGCTATATATGAGTCCTGCAACGTCGAAGGCGCGTCGTCTTGGGAGACCTTCTGGAAGATAACCTTCCCGATGATCAGCCCGATGATCCTCGTTAACCTCATATATACGATAATCGACGCTCTCACGTCGTCCGGCAACTCGGTCATGTCGTATATCAACTCGGTTTACAGCACTCAGTCCGGTCAGGAAAACCTTTCCGTTGCAATGGCGTGGATATACTTCGCGATAGTCATATTCTTCGTCGCACTTGCCGCCGCGCTGATGTCTGCGTTCGTATTCTATCAGAGAAGAGATTGAGGAGGTAGATTAAAATGAATAAAGAGCAATCTGCACCTAAAATCAAAAGAGAAACGAAAAATTCCATCAAGGTCGATTTCGACAGAACTCCGTTCTGGCAGAGATTCAAAGCAAAATACCTCACCACGTACTTCCTTACGAAGGTGCTGTGGGCGATATTCCGCTACGTTCTGCTCATAGGAATTTCGTATATCATACTCTTCCCGTTCTTTACAAAGCTCTCATCGTCCTTTATGGGACCAGACGACTTCGTCGATGCCACGGTAAAACTGATACCGAAGAACTTTACGTTTGATACGTACAAGTATATCTTCCTTGAAAACAAGTATATGGAAGCGTTCAAGAATACGCTTATCATATCGCTCAGCGCCGCTCTGATACAGACCTTCGTCTGCGCCATGATCGGCTACGGTCTTGCAAAGTTCAAGTTCAGAGGCAACAAGCTGCTGTTCATATTCGTCATCTTCTCGATGATCATACCGCACCAGACCCTGCAGCTCTCGCTGTTCATGAAATTCAGATATTTCGACGTGCTCGGAATAATCCAGTTCTTAGGCGGCGGCTCGCGTCTGTTCCCGACGTTCAACATTCTGAACGGCGTGACCTCGATCAACCTGACGAACACGTTCTGGCCGCTCGCCATAATGTCCATGACGGGTCTTGCGTTCAAGAACGGTCTGTATATCTTCATGATGCGCCAGTTCTACCGCGGCGTACCTAACGAGCTTGAAGAATCCGCCTATATCGACGGTTCCGGTCTGTTCAGGACCTTCATAAGCATCATACTTCCGCTGTCCGTCCCGATGATGATAACGATCTTCCTGTTCTCGTTCTCGTGGCAGTGGACCGACCAGTTCTACACGTCGCTGTTCTTCACGAAGAATTCGTACATTCTTATGAAGAACGTTATAACCATTCCGGAGTCGCTCAATATGACTTACGCCGGATCGAGCTTATATAACGCGGCGATAAGAAACACCTGCGGTCTTATGATACTGTTCCCGTTGATAATCATGTACCTGTTCTGCCAGAGATACCTTATCCAGGGTATCGAGCGTTCCGGTATCACGGGCTGATCGAAAACAAATACGAAAAAGCGAAGCTTCGGCTTCGCTTTTTTGACGCGCGTATATTATGCATTAGCCTGCCGACGGCGACCTTGCGGCGCAAAACCATCCGGTAAACGTTATAAAATCCCGAACGGCGCATATAATAAACCGAAAACATCAGAAGAGAGGTCGACATGAGAAAAGAAATGAAGAAAAAGATCGGGCTTTACGCCGTCTGTATCCTGATACCGCTTGCGGTCGGCGGTCTTTCCGCCGCTTTAACAATGAAGAATATGAATATCTATTCAGAGGTGAACACGCCGCCGGGATCGCCCCCGCCGATACTGTTTCCGATCGTCTGGACTATCCTTTATATCCTTATGGGCGTAAGCTCCGCCGTTGTGCGGCAAAGCGAAAGGATCGATAAAAAGAGCGCCGATGAAGGGCTCGGGTTTTATATACTGAGTCTCGCCTTCAATTTCGTATGGAGCATCCTTTTTTTCAATATGAGACGGTTCACGTTTTCGTTTCTGTGGCTGTGCGTACTGCTCATACTGATAATCCTGACGGCGGTCAAATACAAAAAGGTATCGAAAACCGCGGCGTATCTTCAGATACCGTATATGTTATGGGTCGCCTACGCCGGATATCTGAATCTCGGTATAACCGTTCTGAACAAATAAAAACCGTGCGTTTGCGTAAGCAAACGCTTATTTTTTATATATAAATTTACAAATACAGTTTGATATTGATATATATTATATGCTATAATATCTTGATAAATAAAATGGAGATATTGTATGCTTATTCTCGGAGTTGACCCGGGGCTTGCGATAGCGGGCTGGGGAGTCGTTGAATACTATAACAACAAGTTCAATACCGTCGCCTACGGCGCCATAACGACGCCTGCCGGTATCGACGTTGAAATGCGTCTCACACAGATCTACGACGGTCTCGACGCGATCATCAAAAAGTATAAACCGACGGAAATGTGCGTTGAGGAGCTGTTCTTCAACACGAACCAGAAGACCGCGATACCGGTCGCCGAGGCGAGGGGAGTCATACTTCTGTGCGGCGTCAAAAATAACGTACCGATATACGAATACACGCCGCTTCAGGTAAAAATGTCGGTCGTCGGCTACGGCAGAGCCGAAAAAAAACAGGTCATAGCGATGACGAATATGATACTCGATCTTAAAAAGAAGCCAAAGCTCGACGATACGTCCGACGCATTGGCGATAGCGATCTGCCACGCGCATACCTGCGGATCGTCCATGAAGGATTATTTTAACGAAAAGAAAAAGAGATTACTGTAGGTGATATTATGTTTTACTATCTTGAAGGCAGCGTAGTGCTCTGCGAACCGACGTCAGCCGCGATCGACGTGGGCGGAGCGGCTTATAAAATGACCGTTTCGTACAACACTTTCTCGTTTTT
>CACYEW010000216.1 GCA_902773455.1 uncultured Ruminococcus sp. | reverse complement strand
GCCTTGTCTTTGTTTTTGAACTGACTGCGCTCGTCCTGACATTCGATTATGATGCCCGTCGGCTTGTGATACAGCCGTATCGCAGATACGGTCTTGTTGATGTGCTGACCGCCCGCGCCGCTCGATTTGCACGTTTCGAATTTGATATCCGCGGGGTTTATCTCGACTTCGACGTCGTCAGCCTCCGGCAGAACGGCGACCGTAACGGTTGAGGTGTGGATCCTGCCCTGCGCCTCTGTCTCCGGCACGCGCTGAACTCTGTGAACGCCCGATTCGAATTTCAGCTTGGAATAAGCACCCTCGCCGGTTATCATGAACGATACTTCCTTGAAGCCGCCGAGCTCGGTCTCGTTGCAGTACATCAGCTCGGTCTTCCACTTCATGCTGTCGGCGTACATACAGTACATACGGTATAAAACGTATGAAAACAAAGCCGCCTCGTCGCCGCCGGCGCCGCCGCGTATCTCGATTATGACGTTTTTGTCGTCGTCGGGATCCTTCGGCAGAAGCAGTATTTTCAGTTCTTCTTCAGATCTCTGTATGCCTTTCTTCGCTTCTTCAAGCTCCGCCTCGGCAAGCTCGGAAAGATCGGGATCGGCGGATGAAAGTATCTCTTCCGCCTCTTCTTTCTGTTTGCGGAAAGCCTTGTATTCTCTGTATTTTTCGACTATCGGAAGAAGATTTTTGCGCTCCTTCATCAGCTCCGCGTATCTGCCCGCGTCGGAAAAAACGGCGGGATCGGAAAGCGCCGCCTCGGTCTTATTGAATTTTTCTTCTATTGCGTTTAATTTTTCGGTCATTTGTCTTTCCTTTTTTACGTTTTGCCACAATATTTTATCACAAAAATATGATTTAATCAAGTCCCGACAATATTTTTAATAAAAAATCCACTAATTTTTATTGATATAATGCGGTATTTGGGATATAATTGTATAAAATCAATACGAAAGAGAATAAACGACATGGCTGAAAACTGCAATCACGATTGCTCGAGCTGCAAAGAAAACTGTTCTTCGAGAAAGATCGAAAAAGAACCGTGCAATAAGCACTCGAACATAAAACACGTTATAGGCGTCGTTTCCGGCAAGGGAGGCGTGGGCAAATCCCTCGTCACCTCGCTTCTTGCCGTCGAAATGCGCCGCCGCGGTTATACTGCCGCGATACTCGACGCCGACGTGACCGGACCTTCGATACCGAAAGCCTTCGGTCTGCACGGACTGTGCGACGGCGACGAAAACGGCATATTGCCTTTCATCACGAAAAGCGGAACGAGAATAATCTCCGTAAACCTGCTTCTCGAAAACGAGAAAGCTCCGGTAGTCTGGAGAGGGCCGATAATATCCGGCACCGTCAAACAGTTCTGGACCGACGTGGTCTGGGGAGACGTTGATTATATGTTCATCGATATGCCGCCCGGAACAGGCGACGTGCCGCTTACCGTGTTCCAGTCTCTGCCGCTCACCGGCATCGTCATCGTAACGAGCCCTCAGGAGCTCGTTTCGCTGATCGTTTCGAAAGCGGTGAATATGGCTTCGATGATGAACATACCCGTCTACGGCATAGTCGAGAATTTCAGTTATTTCAAATGCCCCGACTGCGGCAAAGAGCATAAGATATTCGGTTCGGGCGCGACGGAGGCGGCTGCTCTCGAATTCGATCTGCCTATACTCTCGCGCATACCGATCGACCCGTCTCTTGCGGAGCTTTGCGATAACGGAAAGATAGAAGATTACGAGGGCGATGTACTTTCGTCCGCCGCCGATTATATAGAAAGCGTATGAAAAAAACGGTCGTAACGGCGGCGATCCTCGTTTGCGCCGTACTTTTAAGCTCGTGCGGGATCATTATCTCAAGCGAATCGCGCATACCGGCGAAAACCGCCGCGGTCACGGAAAAAGAAACGGCGACCGACGCCGGCACGGAAACGCCGCGTGATCCCGGAGAGTTTGACACCACGTCGGCAGAAGAACTGAAAAATGACTCCGAAGCGGCGCTCCGGAGCCTTACCGTCGTTTCCGCGTCAGGCACGCGCCTGGTCGTCGCGGCGACGGACGCCTCGTTTCTTACCGGCGACGGCTCGGAGACGGTGCTCACCTCCGACCGCGTTGAGAGACTTCAGAGAGTGGCGGATAAGCTTCACGCCGATATAGACGTTGAAACGTTTACCGAAAGCGAATTGAAACGGCGGCTTTCCGAAGCCGTATCGAACGGCGAGTATTTCGCGGACGTTCTGGCGGTGCCGCGCGGCATGGTCGGATATCTTGTCTCCGAAGGTCTTGTCGAGAGCCTGCGTACCGTGCCGAAATTCAATATCAGGGCGGATTATTTCAACGCCGATTCCGTCGCCGCGATGACGGCGGGCAGCGATATTTTCGGCGCGGCGGGAGACGGCTGCTTCGAGCCCGAAAAGACTTACGCCGTATTCTTCAACAAGGAGCTTGCAAGATCGCTCGGGCTTGATCTTTACGGACTCGTTTCGGACGGCAAATGGACGGTCGAAGCGTATGAGGACTGCGTGAAAAAAGCGGTGCAGGCAGGTAAAAAACCGATGGTATATTCTCCGTCGGTCAATATAAACGAATTTCTTCTGTACGGCTCCGGATTCGATTTCACGGTGAACGCGACGGACAAAACGCCTGCGCCCGTAACGTTTTACCCGTCTTTTGCAGAGCTTTGCGAAACGATGGCGAAAATGACGGAAACGCCGCCCTCTGCCGATGCGAAAGGCGAATTTCTTAAAGGCGAAGCGCTTTTCCTCATAGATACGCTGAATTCCGCGGTCGAAATGTCGGGCTCGGAGCTCGTGTGGGGGCTCGTTCCCTCGCCGAAGCTTGACGAAAGCTCCGAATATACGTCTTTTGCAAAAGACGACGCCGTCGTTTTGTGCATACCGAAAAATCAGGGCGATATAGAGCTTTCGGGCGATTTCATCGAGACGCTGAACGCCGCGTCGTATAAATACGTCAAATACGACTATCTTTACTATCTGTTTACCAAAGTGCTTCGCGACAACGGCTCGGTGAACAGCCTTCAGATAATACTCGAGCGCGAAAACTACGATTTCGTCGATATAATGAGATCCGGTTTTCCGACGCTTTACAACAATACCGCCGGAGCCTTTGCAGAAATAATTTCGGGAACTCTGACTTTTGACGAGTATAAAACGCGCGAAAAAGAGGTTTCGGAATATCTTGAAAGGTGGTTCCCGGTCCGCGGGATGTGATCAGACTCTGCCGTTCAGAAAAGCGGCGGCACGTTCTATGGAGTCCTTCGAATCTCCCCACGGCTCGTCAGCGTAGCGGTAATCGAATTTCCTGCAGAACCACGAAACGTCTTCGTACAGCTTGTCGAGATATTCCGTTTCGGTTTTGTTGACGGCGTCGTAAAAGTCGGAGAAGACGTTTTTCGGCATATCGCGCTTGGCAAGCTCGACGAATTTGCGGTAATGCGGCAGGCAGAAAAAGGGTTGATTTGCCGTCTTTTTCCGGAAATTTTCATCGTTTTCCCATAAATACACGGCGCATTCGAACATCTTTTCAAGGTGAAACGCGATCTTTCCGCAGATATAGCACGACGATTCGAGCGCGGCGAGCTTTTCGTCGGACGCGGAGCCCTTGCCCTTGATCGCGGAGATAAGTCCCTTTACTTTGACTTTTTTCTTCGTTTCTTCAAGGTGGCTTTCGAGCATCAGGGCGAGACCGAGACGGTTCTTCATACCGATCATCGTATCCATATGCTTTTTGCAGAAGCCCTGCTCGTTCGTCTTTATCCTGATATCCGGCTCCATCATCGACGCGCCGAGAATGAGATCGAGCTCGTTTTTCTCGAGTATCTCCTTCATCGTGCAGAAAGGGCATCCGCAGGCTTTATCGGCTTCCGATTTTTCGAAAGCCGTGTTTACGGGTATTGTATAGATCTGTTCTTTCATATCCGACGTCCTTTACGTGTACTGTAACTTTATAATAACAGAAAAAGAAAAGAAAATCAAGTGCCATGAGCGATATTCTTACGATAAAAAGACCGGATCATTTCGATCTGGACAAGATATTCGACTGCGGACAGTCGTTCCGCTTCGAAAAAAACGGAGACGGCTTCTTCGAAGGCGTCGCTTTCGGCAGACTGCTTCGTATCGGGCAGGACGAAAAGAACCTTTACATCGAAGCGGCGGAAGACGAATACGAAAATATATGGAAAAGATATCTCGCCCTTGACGAAGACTACGGAAAGATCAACGAAGACATATTGAAGCACTTCGAGTGCGACGTCATAAAGCGCGCGATGGAGGCGGGCGACGGCATACGCATACTGCGGCAGGACCCCTGGGAGACGCTTTGCAGCTTCATAATATCGCAGAACAACAATATCCCGAGAATCAAATCTCTCGTCTCCGCGGTGTGCCGTACGTACGGGCAAAGCTTTGAATCCGGCGGAAAAGTATATTACGCCTTTCCCGGCGAAAAAGATATACTGAACGCAGGAGAGGCGGGGCTGAAGGCGCTCAAAACGGGATTCAGAGCCGGATATCTGATATCGGCGGCGGAGCACTGTCTTTCCGATACGGACCTTTGCCGCATCCGCGACGAATATACATACGAACAGGGACTTGAAGAGCTTTGCCGCATCAAAGGCGTGGGACCGAAGGTAGCCTCCTGCACGCTTCTGTTCGCGCTCGGAAAATGGAGCGCGTTTCCCGTCGACGTGTGGATAAAGCGTACGATAGACAAATATTTCGGCGGCAGACTCGATATAACGTCGCTCGGGCGTTACGCCGGCATAGCTCAGCAATATCTGTTTTATTACGAAAGGACTTTACAATGATTTTATCGACGAAGAATACGACGATAGCTTACAGATGTCCGTCCTGCGGCGAAGCGATCAAAAGCGTGGTCGGAGTTTTCTCGCTCTCCGGCGATCTGATAAGACTCAAATGTCACTGCCACGAAAGCGAACTGAAGATCTCCTACACCTCCGACGGCAAAATAAGGCTGTCGGTACCGTGCTTCGCCTGCGGCAACGATCACGAATTCATCGTTTCAAAGGAAGCCGCGCTCAACAGAGAGCTTCTTCTGCTTACTTGTCCTTATACCGGAATAGACGTCTGCTTTATCGGCAGAAAGGAACAGGTCGAAGAACAGCTCGACCGCGTTGAAGAGGAGATAATCGCTCTGCTTGACGAGAGCGGGGGAGAAGACTTTTACGGCAAATACGAAGAAGGCGCGTTTCCGAAAATACCGGATCTTACCGCTCTGCCGGTCTTATCGACCGTGGTGAAGGAGCTTTTGTGCGAGGGAAAGATCTTCTGCGGCTGTAAAACGAAAAGCACGGAGAACAGAGCGCATGAAGATATCAACAATATGCTCCTGCTCGGCGGCGATTACGATAACGAATGCAACGGCGATATCGAACTGATCATCGACGGCGAAGATTACGTCGTGCGGTGTCTGTCCTGCGGCGCAAAACACCGCGTCCGACCGAACGAGACAGACGCTTTCTGTGAAACGACGTCGCTTGAGCTCAACGAAATATAAAAACGATCCGCGGATCGTTTTTTATTTCCTGCAAACAAGGGCGGCGATCAGATCGGAAAGCGCTTGAGTTGCCGCGCCCCAAAGGAAGTGTAACAACTTTGGGAGGGGTTAAGGGGGTTTGGGGGTTGCGAACGAAGTGAGCGCAGGGGTGGGAATCCCCAAGGGCGGCGAAGCCGCAAAGAAAGTCGGCTTTGCCGACTCCTTAAACTCGCCGGAGGCGAACTTCACCGCGCAAAGCGCAG
>CACYEW010000215.1 GCA_902773455.1 uncultured Ruminococcus sp. | reverse complement strand
TTTATCTGACTGTTTGGGTATTTGTTCCGCTTTTTCGGTTTCGGATACGTCCGTCGTTTCGGCAGGTGCGCCGTCTCTTTGTGACCGTCCCCTTAATTATCGGTTACTTTTTATCGTTTTACAACATTTCCATCACAGTGTCAACACATTTAAGGATTATAATGTGAAAAAATGAACGGAGGCAATCATGAAAATAACAATATTATTTACCGCGCTTTTGCTTGCATTCACGCTTCTGTTCTCGTGCAATACGGATACGGGGATCCCGGCTGATACTTTGCCGTCAAACGCTGTGACGGTCGATTACGCCGGCAAAACTCCAAATACCGGAGAAGCCGCCGCGTTATCGGATCCGGCAAACGACGCTAAACTGCCGGAAGGCGACTTTACCGTAACAAAAAAAGACGGTACGGAAATACAGCCGGCGTCCGGCGTTTATAAGATAAAAGAAGAAGGCGAATACACGCTCTCCGGCAATCTGCCGGAGGGATGCGTAACGGTCGAAGCGGATGAGAACGCGAAGATCAAACTGCTTTTTGACGGCGCTTCGGTAACGTCTTCGACGACCGCCCCGATATATATCAAAACGGCGTCTTCGGTCGATATCGGATCCGCGCCGGGCTCGTACAACACTGTGACCGACAACAGGGCCGCGTCGGAAGAATCGGACGGAGAAGATCTGCCAAACGGCGCGATATACGCCGAATGCGACCTGAAAATAAGCGGTTCGGGAACTCTCATTGTAACGGCTGAACACGATAACGGCATAAAGACGAAGGACGATCTCGTTATCAAAGACGTCACGCTGAAAGTCACCGCATACGGCAACGCGCTCAAAGGCAACGATTCCGTAACGGTAAAATCGGGAGAAATAATACTCATATCGAAGACCGGCGACGGCGTCAAGACGAAAAATACCGATATATCCGAAAAAGGCTCTCAGCGCGGCACGGTCGCCATAGAGGGCGGCAAGCTCGAAATATACGCGAAATGCGACGGTATAGACGCTTCGTATGACGTCAACGTGTCGGGCGAGTGTTCTCTTCGCATATATACCGCTGATTATTCAGAACACTCCGGCGAAGCCGAAGCCTCTGAGGAATTATATTTAATAGTGCCGAGAAACACATACAAAACGACCTGCGATTATTACGCGTATTTCTATAACGTCGGAGAAGACGGCGGCAAATTCGTCAAACTCGAATACGAAACGATGGTTTCAAGCGGCAGAAGCCAATATTACGGGCTCGCATGCAAGATCCCGTCGCGTTATCAAAGCGTGATATTCGGCACGGTCTCTTCGGGCGCTGCTCCGGACGGCGAAAACTGGATCGCAAAAACTGACGGAGAAAACGTCAACACGGCGATGAACGGGTATCTGATCAGATCGGTATCGTCGTCGGCGATCTCGGGAGACTGGGTCACGCTGACGAAAGGAAGCGGCAATTCGTCGAAAACCGCGTATTCGTCAAAAGGCGTAAAAGCCGGAAACGCGATCAGCGTCAATGAAGGAAATATAATAATAAAGTGCAAGGACGACGGCTTTCACGCAAACGCCGACGCAACGCTTGACAACGGCGAAAAAGCCGCGGGGAACATCACAATAAACGGCGGGAACATAACCGTCACCGCGGCTGACGACGGAATGCACGCGGACGGCGAGCTTACCGTCAACGACGGTTATATCAACGTTGCCGAATCGCACGAAGGACTTGAGGCGAACGTTATAAACATCGTCGGCGGCACCGTATTCGTATACGGCGGCGACGACGGGCTTAACGCCTTCAAAGGCGGAAAAGCCGCCATGATAAACATTTACGGAGGTTATCTTGACGTAACGACGCCGTCCGGCGATACCGACGGTATAGACTCTAACGGCAGCATAAAAATGACGGGCGGTTTTGTACTCGTCAAAAGCGGCGCTCAGTCGGGCGGCATGGCGGGCTCCGTAGACTGCGACGGCACGGTGACCGTGACCGGCGGCGCGATAGTCGCGCTCGGCGGCGTATGCGAAACGCCCGGCTCGGGTTCGGTCAACACGTATATTTCAAGCGGAACGTCGTTTTCATCCGGCTCGTACGTTCTGACGGGTAAAAACGGCGCGGAGGTGCTGTCGTTTACTCTGTCGTCGTCTTATTCTTCGGTCTGGATCGCGTCTGACGCAATAGAGCTGAATTCCGATTACAGCCTCGTCAGGGACGGATCGGAAATATTGAAATGGACGCAGACCTCGCAGACCGTCGGCAAATCAGGCGGAGGCTGGGGACCGGGCGGTCACGGCGGAAGACCGAGATAAGCGTCACGAGTCTCATTACCCCGCCCCCGTATCCTTCGCACGAGGCGACGAAACAGAAGGAATACGCACGAAACAAGAGGACCGGATCATTCGGCGCAGCCGAATGATCCGGGATGAAATCGGCTTGAACCGCCGCGCGATCATATTTGTGCAGAAGTTGATAGCCTTATTCACTATTCACTTTTACCTCTTACCTCGCGTCAGCCTTCCGCGCCCCAAAGGAAGTAAAACGACTTTGGGAGGGAGTAGGGGGTTACCGGGGTTCCCCGTTGTGAACTTGTTCGCAACGGGGGTTCACGGTTTGGGGTCAGTAGGGTGGGACCGGGGTTCCCCGAAAACGAGCTTGTCTAGTTTTCGGGGGTT
>CACYEW010000214.1 GCA_902773455.1 uncultured Ruminococcus sp. | reverse complement strand
TTCTGTTTTCTTTTTTCTTGCCATTTTATACCGTCCTCACCTTAAATATCAGCGTCCTGATAGTATTCTTCGCTGTGCGCGGATATGAATTCTTTTCTGCCGTCGAGATTGTTGCCGAGCAGGATGTCGAACATCTCGTACGTCTCGTCGGCGTTGCAGGGCTGTACCCGTATGAGTCTCCGCGTGGCGGGAGCCATTGTCGTGAGCTTCATCATATCGGGTTCATTTTCACCGAGGCCCTTGCTTCTCTGTATAGAGACCTTCTTGCCCTCGTACTTTTTGAGTATTTCCGCCTTTTCTTTATCGTCGTAGGCGAAGCTCGTCTCCTTGCCGCAGGTTATTTCGTAAAGCGGCGATTCGGCGATATAGATATATCCTTCGGATATGAGCGTCGGCAGCAGCCTGTAAAACATCGTCAGCACGAGCGTTCTTATCTGAAATCCGTCCACGTCCGCGTCCGTGCATATTATGATCTTATGGTAGCGAAGATTGTTGATGTTGAAAGCGGATTCGCCTTTTTTGCCGACCTTGATCTCCGCGCCGCAGCCGAGGACCTTCACGAGGTCCATAATGATCTGATTCTGGAGGATCTTTGCGTCGGTGCTTTTCAGGCAGTTCAGCGTTTTGCCGCGCAGAGGCATAACGGCCTGAAAATATGCGTCGCGCGCTTCTTTGCACGAGCCGAGAGCCGAATCGCCCTCCACTATGAAAAGCTCGCATTCCTTCGGATCGGTGCTTCTGCACGGTACGAGCTTTTCAACGCGCTTCGTCATATCCGTACCGGACGGCGCGATCTCTTTCACTATATTCGCTCTCGCGGCTTCAGCGGCCTCCCTGCTCTTTTTATTGATAATTATCTGCTTATAAAGAGCGTCCGCTTCCTGCGGTTTCTCGAGGAAATATATTTCGAGATTGCGTTTGATATAGCTGTTCAGAAATTCATATATGAATTTGTTGTTTATGGATTTTTTCGTCTGGTTCTCGTAAGAGCAGTACGTCGAATGGCTGTTGACGATTATGACGAGTGAATCGGCTATATCCGAAAACGGGATCTTCATATCCGTTTTCGCTTTTGCGACCGTCTTCGAATACTTGTCTATCGCTGACAAAAACGCCATTCGGACGGCTTTTTCGGGTGAACCGCCGTTTTCGAGAAAGCTCGAGTTGTGGAAGCATTCTATCGCGCCCACGCCTTTGGTGAAGCAGAAGGCGAGTTCGAATTTGACTTTGTATTCGGGCTTGTCCTCCCTGTCTCTGCCGGAGCCTTCCGAGCGCCAGACGACCGGCTGGGTTATTTTCTTATCGCCGGTCAGCTCTTCAAGATATTCTCTTATTCCTTCTTCGTAATAGTATTCGTTCGTTTCAAACGTTTTGTCTTCGTTTTCGTACCTGACGACGAAGCGAAGTCCGGCGTTGACTATCGCCTGCTTTCTTATGATATCGGAAAGCGTTTCGCGCGGTATGTTGATATCGGTGAAAACTTTCAGGTCCGGTTTCCATCTGATGACGGTGCCGGTGCGTTTTTCTTTACGCGAAAGCTCCGTTTTCGTAAGCTCCGTTACCGCGTAGCCTTCTTTGAAGCTTATTTCGTACAGATATCCGCCGGTGTATGATTTTACCGTCATATATTCGCTCGTGTACTGCGTGGCGCAGGCGCCGAGACCGTTCGTACCTATAGCGTACTGATAGTTGCCGTCTTCGGAGTTGTTATTGTATTTGCCGCCCGCGTAGAGCTCGCAGAATATGAGCTCCCAGTTGTAGCGCTGTTCTTTATTGTTGAAATCAAGCGGTATGCCCCTGCCGAAATCCTCGACCTCGACGGAATTGTCGGCAAAAACGGTTATGTTTATAACGTCTCCGTAGCCTTCCTTCGCTTCGTCAATGGAGTTCGAAACGATTTCGAAAACGGTCTGCACGACCGCGTCGATACCGTCGGAACCGAGCATGACGCCCGGCTTGAGCCTTATTCTGTCCGGCCCTTTGAGTTGGGTTATATCGTCGTTTGATATGATCTTTTTTGCCATTTTGCAAATGCCTCGCCTATTATGATATCGTATATTATATCATAAAACGGTTCGGTTGTAAAGGGGGAAAAACAAAAATTTACAAACAAAGTTTTATGCAATATTTATAAAAGATATTGACTTTATTTTTGTTCTATGGTACAATGTTCACAACGACCTCATAAGGAGAAAAAAGAATGAAAAAGAAAATCATTATCACCGTAATCACAGTTCTGATACTGTGCTTCGCCGCTTCGGCTTTCGCCGGATGTACGGAGAATCCCGCGCCCGGTCCCGCCGCTTCCACCGCCGCGCCGGGCAAAGAAACGAAAGCGGCCGACACGGTTGCGGAGACGGAGCCCGAGGTTCCCGACACGTATTATATCCCCGGGCATAAGTTCAACGACGAGCCTTTCGTTATACTTTGCCCCGGCGTGAACGATAACGAATGGGAATGCAAAGACTTTTTCGCCGAAACCGACGATGAAGACGCCGTAATCAGCGCCGTCTTCCAGCGTCAGAAGCTCATTGAAGACACTTACGGCGTGAAGATCGAAATGATAACCGACGCTTCCCGCAGCACGATAGGCAACCTCGTAAAGAAAGACGTGCTCGGCGGCGATCCCGAATACGATCTCGTCATGCAGGTGATGTCGAACGCTTATACGCTCGCGCAGAGCAAATATCTTGCAAATCTCGAAAACATACCGTATCTCGATCTTTCAAGCGACGCATGGGATCAGTCTTACCTTTCTCAGACGTCGATCGGCGGTCAGAACTATTTCGCTACCGGCGAGATCACCACGATGGATAACGACGCCACGTGGGTAATGATGTTCAACAAAAAGCTCGCCACCGACTACGACCTCGATATATACAAGCTCGTGAACGACAACGAATGGACCTTCGACAAGCTTTACGAGATCACCAAGGATATGTATTCGGACGAAAACAACAACAGCAAGACCGACGAAAAAGACATTTACGGCATATCGACGACGATCGACTTCACGCAGGGTCTGTTCTACGCCGCCGACGGCAGGATCATCAAAAAAGACAACACGGATCTGCCTTATCTCGATTTCGGCAACGAAAGAAACAGCAAGATCATCGACGCCGCGATAAAGATCTATTACGCCGCGAACAAGATCACGTTCGACTGCCACGATTACCCGTCGGCGGCTCCGAACGGCGCGGTGCATCTTACCGCTCAGCAGATGTTTGAAGAAAACAGAGCTCTGTTCTATTCGGAGGTCATGCAGTGCGCGATAAGACTCCGCGATATGGACACGAACTACGGTATCATCCCGATGCCCAAATTCGACAAGGATCAGAAGTATTACACGACTCACTCCGTCGCCGGAGTCACTCTCTGCGCGATGATAACGAAGGGTATCGAAGCAAAGAACGACAGATTCGAACGCGCAGGTATGATAATGCAGGCGCTCGCGGTAGAGGGCAAGAACATTCTTACTCCCGCTTACTACGAAAAGTCGCTGATCGCGAAAGGAACGCGCGATTACGAATCCAAGGATATGCTGCCGATCATATTCGCTCACCGCACCTGCGATATCGGTTATATGCCGGAAGACAGCCAGGTGACCTCTCTGTTCACAGCCATGAGAAATATGATCAAACAGGGCAAAAACACCGTTGCGAACACGAAAGCCGCTCAGGTCAACAAAGTCAACAAAGGTCTGAACAAGCTCATCGACTCTTTCCAGAGCGCGGCGGAATAATGAAAAATACTGAAGCGGATCTGCCCCTTATACACAAAACCGGCGTCTGGTACGGCGGTCACGTTCAGGGCATCGCCGCCGATACCGAAAAGAGATTTATGTACTATTCCTATACGACCGATTTCTGCAAGTACGGCTTTGACGGTACGCCCGTCGGTTCCGTCGGCGGATTCATCGGTCATATAGGATGTATGTGCTTCGATCCGGTCAAGCGCAAAGTATACGCTTCGCTCGAATATAAAAACGACGCGATAGGCAAAGGTCTGCACGACCGGATCGGCATAAACGAAGTCAGAGACGGGTTTTATATCGTCGTCTTCGACGTCGACTCAATAAACTCGGTCGGTCTATGCTCCGAAACGTGCGGCGCGGTAAAGGCGGCGTATCTGTCCGAGGTGGTCGGCGATTACCTCGGCAAAGGTCTTTGCGGCGAACATAAATACGGCTGTTCGGGTATCGACGGCGTAACGCTGATGCCTCTGCCCGGCTGTGAGGACGGTAAAAAATATCTCGCCGTAGCGTACGGTATCTACGGCGATACGGAGCGTACCGATAACGATAATCAGGTCATACTGTTTTACGATACGGACGAGATCGATAAAACAGCGAAGCCGCTTTTACAGTCGGCTCCGCACACGTCGGGACCTTTATGCAGATACAGAACGTTCTTATATACCGGGAACACGACGTACGGCGTACAGAATCTCGAATACGACCCTTATACAAAAGACACGTTCGTATGCGTGTATCCGGGCAAAAAGGCGTGTTTTGATAATTATTATCTGTTCGTCATAGACGGAAAAACGCCGGCTAAGCTGACCGACGTCAAAGGCACCGGTGAGATCGGGCTGTGCCTTACGCTTTTGCCGGAACAAAGCAGTTATTTTCCTCTCGGCAATACGGGCATAGCGTCGCTTTGCGACGGCAGGTTTTATATAAGCGAGCCGTCGAGAACGGAAGACGGCGGTTATACGACGACGGTCGCCTTATACTCTTACGATAAAGAAAAAGGATTTATAAGATCGGTTTAAGGAGTCTTTATGAATAAAGAAACTTTGATCAGGCAATTCACCTCGCCCGGTAAAGAATACCGCGGCAAACCGTTCTGGAGCTGGAACGGCGAACTTGAAGAAAAAGAACTCAAACGCCAGGTAGGAGTTATGAAAGAAATGGGTCTCGGCGGCTATTTCATGCACAGCAGAGCCGGTCTCATCACCGAATATCTCGGTAAGGAATGGTTCGAGCTTATCAACTCGACCGCCGACGAGGGCGAACGCCTCGGCATGGAATCCTGGCTTTACGACGAGGACCGCTGGCCTTCCGGCAGCGCGGGCGGAAAAGTCACGGTCGACCCGCAGTACAGAATGAAGTCGCTTTACGTTTACGAATCGTCGCCCGAAAAATTCGAACCGTCGGACGATACGTTCATGATATTCGAAGCGGAGCTTGACGGGCTCAGGCTCGGCAGCTACAGACAGATCTTTGAAGAAGACGTCAAAAACGTACCTTCGGGTAAAAAGATACTTCACTTCCGCATTATCCCCGACGAGCCGTCGAGCGGCTACAACGGCACGACTTATATCGATACGATGAGCACGGCGGCGGTCGACCGTTTTATAGAGATGACTCACGAGCAGTATAAAGCGAAATGCGGAGACAGGCTCGGCAGAAGCATAAAAGGCATCTTTACGGACGAGCCGCACAGAGGCCACGCGATGGACAACCGCCGTGAAAAAGACGGCGTGATAAGCTGCGCGACGGCTTATACGGACGATTTCTTCGACGAATTCAGAAAGAGATACGGCTACGATATGAAGCCTCTTCTGCCGGAGCTTTTCTATCAGAAGGACGGAGATCCCGTAAGCCGGGTAAAGCTCAATTATTTCGATCTTGCGTGCAATCTCTTCGTCGAGAGGTTCATGAAGCGCATAAACGACTGGTGCAACAAGAACGGCATAATCTTCACCGGTCACGTTCTGCACGAGGATTCTCTGACAAACCAGACCGTTCCGAACGGCTCTCTTATGAGATCGTACGAATATATGGGTTATCCCGGCATAGATCTGCTCACCGAGCACAACCGCTGTTACTGGGTGGTAAAGCAGCTCGCATCCGCCGCAAGACAGCTCGGCAAAAAATGGCTCTTATCCGAGCTTTACGGCTGCACCGGCTGGGAATTCAACCTCAGATCGCACAAAGCGGTCGGCGACTGGCAGGCGCTTTTCGGTATAAACCTGCGCTGTCAGCATCTTTCGTGGTACACGATGGAGGGCGAGTCGAAGCGCGACTACCCGGCGAGCATTCTTCATCAGTCGCCGTGGTATAAGGATTATCCGTTCGTCGAAACTTATTTCGCGCGTTTCGGCCTGATGATGCAGCAGGGCAAGCCGTGCTGCGATCTGCTCGTTATGAACCCGATCGAAAGCGTCTGGTGCAGAGCGCATCTCGGCTGGGCGCAGTGGATATCGCCCGTATCGCCTCTCGCTCACGAGATCGAAGGCAAATATCAGAAGCTGTTTTCGATGCTCATACGCAATCATATAGATTTCGACTACGGCGAAGAACAGATGATGATACCGAGGACTTACGTTGAAAAGACGGAAGACGGCGCGATACTGCACGTAGGCGAAGCGGCTTACAAGACGGTTCTTGTCTCCGGTATGCTGACGATCCGTCCGACGACGCTCAGGATCCTTAAAGAGTTCAAAGAAGCCGGCGGAAAGATCGTGTTTGCGGGCGAGGCGCCGAAATACGTCGACGCCGTACCCTCCGACGAACCGGCTGAGCTTGCCGAAGAATGTATCAGAGTCCCGTTTGACGAAGAAAACGTCGTGACGGCGGTAAGACGCGATCACGAAGCGGTTTATATCGAAGACGTAAACGGCGAAAACTGCGGCGACGTATTCGTGCAGGAGCGTTACGACGCGGATTCCGATATATATATCGCGGCGTTTCTCAATACCGACCGTGAAAACGCGACGGGACCTTTGCAGATCACGGCAACGAATATAAAAGACGGTTATACGCCGGAGCTGTGGTCGCTCGAAACAGGCGAAAGATATAAGATCACTTATGAAAAAGCGTATTACGGCGGAAGATTTGAACTTGAGCTTGAAGCGGCCGGCTCTGCCGTGATAGTATTCGCCAAAGACTCCGACGCTCTTCCCGCGCCCGAAGAAAAAACTCTGACGCAGATATATTTCATAGACGGCACGTTCGAATACGAGTGCGACGAGGATCAGGCGTGCGTGCTCGACTTCGCGAGATGGAAGACCGCGGACGGCGAATTTTCAGCCGAGGCGGAATCTCTGAAGGTCGACCAGCAGGTACGTGATCATTACGGGATCGAGCACAGGGGCGGCGGAATGCTTCAGCCGTGGTACTCAAAGCTCCACGACAAGAAGATATACGGCGATATAGAGCTTGAATATACGTTCGATATAGAAAAGCTGCCCGAGGGCAGAGTCTGCCTCTGCGGCGAACGTCCCGAATTCAACTCTTATTTCATAAACGGAATAAAACTGCAATGTCCCGATAAAGACGATTTCTATATAGACAACTGTCTCAAAAAGATGCCCGTACCGGAAGGAGCTCTGAAGATCGGATTGAATACCGTAACGGTCAGGGTCGCGTTCATGAGAACGACGAATATCGAATCGCTTTATCTCATCGGTAAATTCGGAGTGAAGATCGACGGTCACAAACGCACGCTCACTTCCCTGCCCGACAAGGTCGGAACGTCTGACCTCATCAATTATTCGATGCCGTTCTATACCGGCTGCCTGACTTATAAGTTGAGCGCCGGCACGTTCAGAAAGCCCGCCGGAAACGAGCGTATCATACTCAAAGCCGACAAATTCAAGGGCGGACTCGTGAGAGTTGAGTTCGACGGTAAAAAGCAGGCGCTTGCGTGGGAGCCTTATGAAGCCGACGTCACCGAAGCCGTGAAGAACGGATCGGAGATAAAAGTCGTGCTCGTAGGCACGAGGCGCAATCTGTTCGGACCTCTTCATCTCGTACCCGCGATACACGGCGCATACGGTCCCGGCCATTTCGTGACCGGCGGAGATATGTGGACAAACGACTACAACTTTATCCCGGCGCATCTCGGCACGCTTACGGTCGAGCATAAAAAGAACGTATGAAAAATCACAAAAAAATGAGAGGCTCGAGCCTCTCATTTTTTTATTTCCGGTTTTATCTCAGCTTTTCGACCACGACTCTGACCGAAGCGGTAAAGCCCATATAATCCACGGTCACGACCGTTTCGCCGACGCCTTTCGCGGTGATCTGACCGTCGGCTGAAACGCTTATTACGTTCTTATCGTAATCGTCGCGTATCGTCGCCTTCTGATCCCATTTCTGGAGTTCGGACGGGATATCCTTAGTTTTCGCGTCCGTAAAGCTCGATTTGGAGCCCCAGAGCACGAGATATTCGTTCGTCGCGCTTTTCGCGATGAATCCGGGCTGCTTCGTTTCGTTTCTGTAATAGAACGTTACGGTATCGACCTCGGGATAGAACGCGACCGGCTTGCTCTGATCGAGATAATCGGGAGAAACGGCGAATTCACACATAAGATCGCCGTACTTCGCATATACCCTTACAAGCTCGTCGCAAAGAAGCGTTACCGTGCGCGTGTTCTTATCGAGCTTCAGTTTCGTTTCATCGTAGAAATACTCGATACTCGAAAGGATATCCGCCGCTTTCGTTACGTTGTCGGCTCCTTTGTTGTTCATCAAGCTGACCGAAAACGTTTTCGATCCGCCTTTTTTGGTGATGTTGATCGTTCTGCCCGGCAAATTCGAATTCGTTATGCGCATCTGGATGTATTTCGGCGTGTTCTTCTTGTCGGTCGTCGACGGTTTGTCGCCGTTGTTTTCGACCTGATCCTCGTGGCCGTAAAGATCCGTGCCTACCCACGTTATCGGCGACATCCTCGTCGGCCAGTTCGCCCAGTCGAATCCCGTCGGCTGATACGCGTACGCTATGAAATGCTGTACGTTGAAAATATCTATATGTCCGAGCGGGTCGCCCGTAATGCCCATATTATGTATGCTCTCGCGTATATTCGACTCCTTCGTCTTATGCTTTAACTGCGCCTCCTGACGGAAATACAAGCCGTCGAACGAGGTCATCACGTGAACGTAGCAGTTTTCCGAAAAACGCGACGCCGTAGCGACGGAAACGAAGCATTCGTACGCGTCGACGTATTTGACGTCCGCGCTGTCTTCCGAGGCGTTGTGCTTATAAGCCGAGCCTCTGAACGTGAGCTTGCCCGGCCAGTTCGGATCGTTTGCGGGAGCGGTATAGACTCTCGTGTAATCTCCGAGCGTGTCGTTCCACGAAGCGTACAGATAAAGCGTGTCGCCGACGACGACCATCGAGCCCTCGCCGCAGCCCCATTTTGCTTTCTGTCCGTCGAAGGTGACTATCGCCTTCGGATCGCCGTAGCTCCAGTTCTCGCCGTTCCATTTTTCAACGAACGCGCCCTGCGGAGTCTTGCTTCTCGAAACGAACAGGTTATTGTCGAGACCGTCGTGCCATACCGTCGTCGTATACGTCGCGTAATAGTATTCGCCGATCTTTATGACGCCGGGGTCGCAGGACCAGTTCCAGTCCTCGGAGGAGGAAGTCGGGCGAACGGCGCCCGTATCGGTGGTCCAGCTGTGACCGCCGTCATACGATTTTCTGTATTTGCCCCAGTCGATCTCGCCGCTGACGCCGGAGTTGGAGGCGAGCCAGCAGTCGATCGTTCCGTCTTCGTTTATGATCATACTCGGTCCGTATCTGTAACCGCCGCCGGTGTAGATCTCCCAGCCGTAGTTTGCGACGCGGAACAGCGAATCAGCTTCCGAGGCGTTATTGGAGATATAAGCGGATTTGAGGTTATGAGTATCGCCTCTCGAAACCGTATAGATCTGACCGTCCTTTATGACGCTCTGCACGAGCGTCATACGCACGGCGTTCGACATTATCTGCGCGTATTCAGCGTACGTGACCGTGGAGGAATTGGGCTTCGAAAGATCGATATAGTCAGAAAGACCCGTCTCCGACGCGAGCTTTGCAACGCCGTATTTATCGGCGTATTTTCTGTAGCCGACGGCGTACAGCATGCCTCTCAGCACCTCGCCGTAGGTGATCGGGGCGTTCGGCTTGAATTCGGTACCCTCGACCTTATTCATAAAGCCCTGATTGACGGCGATCTCGGCGCGTCTCATTTCCGCCGAGTATTTCTCCATATCGGTATAAATATTTTCGCAGATGTAGGCTCCCTGCTGAGCGAGAAATCCCGTGCAGTTGTCCACGTCGTAAGCGAAATCGATACGCGGCACGACGGAGTCGGGTTTTGCGTCGGGATTTTTTATGATCGATTCTTTGATCAGTCTCTGAAGGATCGCGGGACCGTCGCCGTCGTCTTCGGCGGGATCGCTTTTGGAGTTTTTGCCCGTCAGATTTTCCTCGGGTATAACGTATCCCGGCTCGCCGGGTTCGGGACTGCTCTGCACCGGTTCGGTATCGGCCGTCCCGGTGTCCGCCTGCGTATCGGCAGGCTTCGTATCTATCGGCAGCGGTTCGGTCGTGACTCCGCCCGCTCCGCCGGTCACGCTTGCTTCTTCCGTCTGAAGCGGGGGGTTTTCGACGCAGCCGAAAACGGCGCCTGCACACATCGCGATAAGAAGCAGAAGCGCGGTAATTCTCAACTTTTTCATAATATCACCTTTCCTTTTTTTACATTATACAATACTTTCGGCTGCAAGTCAAGAGCAATTCGGGAAATTTTTTTCAACGGACTCATACGCGTCTTTTCACTGTTTTGCGTTATCACGTCTTTATTTGTTGCGTTTTTTTTGAAATTTCCTCGATTTTTTCGTATTTTTTGCAAGAAAGGTATTGATATTATGCAAAAAGTGTGATATAATTGCATCAATTCAATATCCAATACGGAGGCTTTTATGGAAGAATACAATAAAATTTCCCGTTCGGAGAATATATCGCTTCAGTTTTCGGAAACGTCAAACCTGCTCGAGCAGTCGGGTTACAAATATGAACTTCAGGAAAGGACCACGCCGAACCTTTACAGATATCTTTTCGACTACGATTCGATACCTAAGGTCTCGTTCAACCACCGTCACGTGCCTATAAACATGCCGGAGAAGATCTGGATAACGGATACGACTTTCCGCGACGGTCAGCAGTCGACTTCGCCTTTCACGGTGGAACAGATCGTCGACATATTCAAAATGCTGCATAAACTCGGCGGAAAAAACGG
The DNA here is from genome assembly GCA_902773455.1 of uncultured Ruminococcus sp. Taxonomy (GTDB): domain Bacteria; phylum Bacillota; class Clostridia; order Oscillospirales; family CAG-272; genus UBA1248. Next base: position 18,981 of record CACYEW010000214.1, on the reverse strand, counting down.
TTTGATCAGGCAGTCGGAATTCTTCGTATATTCCGAAAAGGACAGACGCGCCGTGCAGGAATGTATGGATCTCGGCTACGAATTCCCCGAGGTGACGAGCTGGATCAGGGCGAACAAGAACGATCTGCAGCTCGTAAAGGATCTCGGTATAAAGGAGACCGGCATACTCGTTTCCTGCTCGGATTATCATATTTACAAGAAAATGGGGCTCACGAGAAAGAGCGCTCTTGAAAAATATCTGAACTCCGTCGAAGAGGTCATCAACTTCGGCATCAAGCCGCGCTGTCACTTTGAAGACATAACGAGAGCCGATTTTTACGGTTTCGTCGTACCTTTCGCCTCGGCGCTTATGGAGCTCGGCGAAAAATACAACGTGCCGATAAAGATAAGGGCCTGCGATACGATGGGGTACGGCGTAAGCTACCCCGGCGTTGCGCTTCCGCGAAGCGTTCAGGGGATCATATACGGTCTGCTCCACTATTCGAAGGTCCCGTCCGAACTGCTCGAATGGCACGGTCACAACGATTTTTACAAGGTCGTCACGAACGCTTCGACCGCCTGGCTTTACGGCTGCTCTTCGGTCAACTGTTCTCTGCTCGGCATAGGCGAACGCACGGGCAACTGTCCGCTTGAAGCGATGGTGATCGAATACTGCTCGCTTCGCGGCACCGACGACGGAATGGATCTTTCGGTGATAACCGATATCGCGAAGTATTTCGAGGAACACGTCGGATATGAGATACCCGTGAGAACGCCTTTCGTCGGACGTAACTTCAATACTACGAGAGCCGGTATACACGCAGACGGCATACTCAAAGATGAGGAAATATATAATATATTCAACACCGAAAAGATACTCAACCGCCCCGTCACGGTCGCGGTGGACTCTCACAGCGGCGCCGCCGGGATCGCTCACTGGCTCAATTCGTTCTATTCTCTTTCCGGCGAAAACAGGATAGACAAACACGATCCGATCGTATTGAAGATCAAAGACCGGGTCGCGCAGATGTACGAAGACGGCAGAACGACGGTGATGGGCGACACCGAGCTTGAGGACATTTTAAGGCAGCTCGACTTTGCTCTGTACGAAAAATTATCGCACATCAACGTCAGGATCGCTCCGTAAATTGTGAAAGCGGCAAAAAAACTTTGTAAAATAATCGGCTGAGATTGTAAACAATCGACAAAAAAACTTGACTTTGGTTTTGTTTGTGTTAAAATGTGACCGACAAAATCAAAAAAAACAAGAGGAAATTATGAAAAAAATAATCACGTTGTTACTTATCGCAGTCATGATCTTCGCCGTCGTTTCGTGCACCGACGCCGCCAAGCCCGCCGATACTTCGAAAACGACGGAAAAGGCCGCCGATACCAAAACGGCGACTGAAGAAATAAAGGAAACGGAAGCCGCGACGGAAAAGCCCGCGGACATAGTCGTACCGGACGTCAAGCTTACCTACGTTCCCGCCGACGTTTACGCCGACAAAGACGGCGCCGCATCGGCAGGCTATAAGGAAGCTTCCAAGGTCAATCTCGCCGACTGGTTCATGGATAAAAAAGAACTCGATTCGAATTTTGAATTCATCATTCCCGATCAGTTTTCCATGCTCGAAGGCTACGTTCTCCGCATTCCGCAGGGCAAAGCCGTTATGGAAATAGACGTTTTCAAGGTCACGGATAAAGCAAACGCCGAGCAGGTCGTTGCGCTTGCCGAAAAGCGTTATGAAAAGCTCAAATCCTCCGACTGGAAGCTCTACGACGACGAGCAGGGCTCCAACGCGAAGATAATCGACACGGGCAAGATCGAAGCCGTCGGCAATTTCGTAATATTCACTCTGACGAACGATTCCGAGACCAGCATGCTCCGCGCGAAGAAGCAGATCCTGGATAATCCGACCTGCTCCGCAATCGAGGTATACAAAGCGATCACGAGCGATCTTTCCGAATAATCGAGTAAAAACAAAAAATGCTGTCGCAGTGCGGCGGCATTTTTTCTTCCGGTTCGGATATCTTACTAAATGATATCTCTTATAGCTTTCGGCACGTACTGCGAGAAGTCGACGCCGTACCTTATCAGTTCTCTGACCATGGTCGAGCTGATGAACGCTACTTCCGGGCTTGCGGGCAGTATGACCGTTTCGACCTCCGGCGCAAGCTCGCGGTTGATGAGCGCCTGGGAATATTCGTCGTCAAAATCCGACGCGGAGCGGCTGCCCTTTACGATGGCGATGCATCCGTGCTCTTTCGCATACTCTGCGACGAGCTTATGCGAGATATCCGCCGTGACGTTTTCGTAGTTATCGGCGACGGCTTTCAAAAAAGCGTACCTCTCTTCTTCGGAGAACATATAATTCTTGTTTGAATTTTCAAAAGCGCAGACGATGACCTCGTCGAACATCGATGCGGCTCTCGATATAAGATCCTCGTGACCGACCGTCACCGGGTCGAAGCTGCCGGGAATAAGCGCGCGCGTCATAACGTTTTCTCCTTCGGTTGTAATTTATAAAAGTATATCCTGCCGGATTTATAGAGCTTCAATAATTCGTAATCGCCGTTAAGCTCGCCGTGCTCCTGCAAAAGCGTATCCTTTTCCCACTCGGCGATGACGAGCGCGTTTTCGGAAAGCACGTCATATATACGCAGTTTTGAAAGAGCCTCGGGCAGAAGTCCCGATCCGTAAGGCGGATCGAGAAAAACGATATCGAATTTTTCGCCCGATTTTTTGGCCGAGCGCAGATATTCGGCGAAGTCCATCGTAAGTATCACGCTCTTTTTGTAAAGATGCGTTTTGTTGGCGTTATCGTATATCACGTCGAACGCTTCTTTGCTTTTGTCGATGAACACGGCTTTTTCGGCGCCGCGTGAAAGGGCTTCGAGCCCGAGCTGACCGCTGCCGGCAAACAGATCGAGCACGCGTCTGCCCTCTATATCGAACTGTATGGCCGAGAATATGACCTCTTTCGCTCTCTGAAGCGTGGGACGCGTCGCGTCGCCTTCGAGGGTCAGAAGCTTAGTGCCTCTTGCCGAACCTGTTATGATATTCATTTCTTTTCTCCGTTAAAATATTCGTATACGTTTGCCGCCGCGGCGGAGTCTATGCCCTTTATCGCCGCAAGCTCTTCGACAGTCGCCTTCTTTACCGCCGCAAGCGAACCGAAGGAAGACAGAAGTATCTTTGCCTTTGCAGGACCTACGCCCTTTATCTTTTCGAGCGACGACGTGCGAAGCGTTTTACGTTTCGCGCCGCTCATACGCGAGATCGCAAATCTGTGGACCTCCTCCTGTATGCGGTAGATGAACGTAAAAAGCGTTTTGTCGTTTATTATATCGACCTCGTTCTCGTCGTCGCAGAGCGCTCTCGTTTTGTGCTTATCGTCCTTCACCATGCCGAAGACCGGTACGTCGACGCCGAGTTCATCGAGCACGCCGCGCACCGCCGAAACGTGAGTTTTACCGCCGTCGAGCAGTATCAGATCCGGCAGCACCGGGTACGCCTTCGACTTTTTCTCCGTCGTGTTCTTTATACGCCTCGTTATCACCTCGCGCATCGAAGCGTAATCGTCCTCGTGTTCGGACTCTTTTATATTGAATATCCTGTAATCCTGCTTCGAAAACGACGTACCGTTCAAAACGATCATGCCGGCGGTGATGTTCTCGTCGCCGAAATTCGATATATCGTAAGCCTCGATCCTCTCGGGTACGACTTCAAGTCCGAGCGCGATCGAAAGCTCCGCAAGGATCTTTGTCGATTTTTCATCCGTTTCTTTCGCAAGCTTCGCTTTATACGCGGCGTTCTCGGCGGCCATTTCGCAAAGCGCTCTGTTTTTGCCGCGCTTTACGTTTTTCACCTCTATCCGTTTGCCGTAGACCTCGGAAAGATGCGCGGTAAGAAGCTCCGCTTCGCCGTCCGGCAGAAGATCGGAAACGAGTATCTGCTTCGGCGGAAATCTGTTTTCGTAAAACGACGAAAGAAACGACGTTATCTCGTCTCCGCCGATATGACCGCCCGTGAATTCATAGCTGTCCGTATCGAAGATCATACCCGAACGTATGAAAAAGAACGAAAACACAGTTATGAAATCGTCGGAGTAGATACCGACGGCGTCGACGTTCGTATCGGGCGACGAAACGACCTTCTGTTTGCCGTATAAAGCGGCGAGAGCGTTTATCCGGTCTCTGTATTTCGCGGCAAGTTCGAAATTCAACTCCTCCGAGGCGCTTTCCATAAGCTCCGTGAGGCGCTTTTTTTCTTCGGAAATATCGCCTTTGAGTATGACGGAGGCGCTTTTTACGAGCTCGGCGTACGCTTCCCTGCTCACGGCTCCCGTGCAGGGCGCCGCGCATCTGCCTATCTGCGCGTAAATGCAGGGTCTTTCTTTGCCGATATCGCGCGGAAAAACTTTCTTGCATACGGGCAGACCGACCGTTTTCGATACCGTTCTTATTATCGTTCTTACTGTTGCGGCGTTCGAATACGGTCCGAAATACGAGCCTCCGTCCGTCTCTCTTTTCCTCGTAAGAACGAGACGCGGGTATTCCTCGCGCGTGATCTTTATATACGGATAGCTCTTGTCGTCTTTCAGTTTGATGTTGTATTTCGGCGAAAACTGCTTGATCTTGCTGTTTTCGAGCGCGAGAGCTTCCATTTCCGTATCGCAGAGGATATAGTCGAAATCGTATACGTTCGATACCATCCTCCGCGTCTTCGCGTTTTTCGCTCCGCCGCCGAAATACTGCGACACGCGGTTTTTCAAAACCGCCGATTTACCTACGTAAATCACCTCTCCGTCCCTGTCCTTCATTATATAGACTCCGGGGCAAAGCGGCAGGCGCATCGCTTTCTTTCTTAAAAACTCGTTTCTTTCGCTCATTTCAATAAAAAAGCGGATAAGAAGACCTGTCGCTGCCGGCAGGTATGCTTTTCCGCTGTATGTTCTGAATTATTCGGCAAGTCCGGATTCGCTCAGTTCTTCGAGTCCGTTGAGAGCTTCTATCTCGTCTTCGCCGTCCGCTATGAGAGTTATCTGCGTGTCCTGCGTGATGTTCAGCGAGAGCACGCCGAGAAGGCTTTTTGCGTTGACGCGGCGTTCGTCTTTTTCTACCCAGATCGAGCTCTTGTACGAATTAGCCTTCTGAATGAAAAACGTGGCGGGACGTGCGTGAAGACCTATCGGTATTCTTACGGTTACGTTACGTGTTATCATATCTTTACTCCTGATTACCATAGTGATCGAAATATAATGATCTTTTAGGGTATTATATCAAATTTTTTCGATAAAATCAACGGTGATTTTGCATAAATCTTTGTTGAAATCGAGAATTTTTAATGTATATTTTATATCGTTACTCTGTCTTTTCATAACCGACGATCGTCACGGTGAGCTTGAGATCCCCGCTTTCAACGACTGCCGTATCGCCTTTCAGGTACAGATATCCACCCGTAAGTATCCCCGTCTCCGTCAGAGTTCCTCTGCAGACGGCGGACGCGGTGAGAGCGAAAGTATCGGCGCCGTTTTCCGGTTCGGTCCAGTATCCTTCGGCAAGCGTGCCGAAATAAGCGTCTTTATCCGTTTTCAGCGCGGCGCCGACTTTTATTCCGCGCACCTCGTTTTCGGTAAGACCGGACGCGGTGAATGTGATCTTATACTCTTCTTCGCCGAGATATCTGCCGCTGTTAAAGTGGGTCAAACGCATGATTATCCCGAGCAGACATATTACCGCGACGCATATCATAATCGCGTCGAAAGCGTTGAAACGTCTATTCTTCATTTTTCACCGTTACCGGACCCTCGACCGTTCCTTTCATATGATATGCGTTAATGGCGAAATCGTATTTTGCACCGCTTTTTACCGCGACGCCGTCGGAATAATATACGCCGGATACGGACGCCGCGTCGGTTTCCACCGTAATACGGCCGTCGGATACCTCCGTCACCGTTCCGAGTATGCCGCCGCCTAAACTGATGACCCGGTCGCCGGGTCCCGCCGTCACCAGACCGGGGCCGTCGACTGCGATCTCGTAGACTATGCGTTCGGTCCTGCCGACAAAAGCGCCGGGAATGAGCGAAAACAGCGCTGCGGCAGCGATTATAACCGCTACGGCGATATCTGACGCCGTAAACGCTCCGCGTTTTTTATCTTTCATTGAAAGCCTCCGCGTACGTCATCGTTATTTTTTCATATTCCGCCCGCTCCGATACTATCTCCGCCGCGGCGGCTCCGAGTCCGATCAAGAAAAACAGAAACGTGCAGATACGGTTGTCCGTCAGTATACTGTCGGTAAGCCCGAAAAACATGATCGAAAACACCGCCGTGAGCGAAGCGTATATAACGCAGCGAAGATCTTTGTCCGCGTTTACCGAAAGATTCGATACGCAGTAGCTTATGAAGATCACGGCCGCCAGAAGAAACAGCAGGAGCAGAATGAGTCCGCCCTCCGCGGTTATCTGAAGGTACATACTCCCGGCGTTCGCCGCGTCACCGAAGCCTTCTTTTGCGTAGACCGGATATACGTAACGGAACGAACCTACGCCGGCGCCGGCGAACCATTCGTTTCTGATTACGCCCCATACGCCGCTCCAAACGGACTGATCGTACACGCTTTTCGAATACACCGCGTCGGCGACCGTTCCGAAAACGGAGGGCGGTATCAGTATCGCCGCGGCGACCGCCGCCGTGACCGACGGCACCGCTATCGCGGCGGCTTTTTTATTATACATTATAAGAACGATGAAATTCGCCGCAAGCGCGGCGGTTACCGCGAAGACCTCGTGAGTGAACACGAGCGAAACGAGAGAAAACGCGTAAGCCGTAAAATACGCGATCCGTTTTCTTCCGCCCGAAAGCGTAAGATAAAGCAGAAACGGCGACGCGATGAGAAGATAAGAAGCAAGCGAAGAAGCCGATCCGAAAAACATCCGCATAGGCTGAGCAAGATCAGCGAAAAGACTTTTTGAGCCGAACAGACGGGCCGGCGATCCGAACAGGTGGAAGAAAAGTCCGAAGCTCGAAACGACCGCGCAGGAAAGCGCCGCCGCCGAAAAAGCTCTGTTCAGCCATTCCTTTTTGCATAAAAGATTCCTGCATATGAAATACGCGGATATACATACGGCGTAAAGCGAACCGTCTGACGACGCGCCGCCGGGCGAAGCGATCCTTCCGAGGAGCGTTGCGGCGCCGAGAACCATTACCGAGACGTCCACGAGCGAAAAGCGGAGTATTCTTTTTCTTCTCACGGTTTTCAGCATATAGGAAGCGAACGTAAAGCCGCACAGCGCGAGCGTCATTCTTTCCGGGGCGAAAGGAAGCACCGCCGCGATAAACACCGCTCCGGATTCAGGCTGATAGAGGATCACTGTCAGAAGTATCACCGATACGATCGCGATCGGCACCGCGGCGGGATCGAGAATGAAAGCCAGAAGTCCGGTCGTCATACCGAGAAGCAGGGCTATGCTCGAATTGCCGATCCTGACAGGTCCGGGCGTTATTTTGCTCTTGTCGGCTCCGATAAGATCGAACACGGCAAACGAGAGTATCCTGCTTTTATTGAGCGTATCGGCAAGAGATCTGCCGGAAAAGAAGAACAGCGACAAAAGCGTGAGCACGGCGGCGGAATAGACGACTCCCATACCGATATCGCGCTGAAAGGCGAATCTCATAACGACGTATTCAAGCGCCGCGTATATGCCGGCGCTGATCAGAAATATGCCGACGTCGCGGGTCCTTATATAAAGGAGCTTGTATAAAAACGCGTGTACGCCGTTCTTTATTTTACTCTCGGTAAAGACGCGGCATATAAAATCTCTTACACGCGATAAAACGCCGTTTTTCGCGTTCAGCTTTTCGCACAGCGACGCGGCTCCGCTTTTGCCGAGAGCGGCGTCAGCTGCGCCGTAATTGCCGAAAACGCGTGAAAAGAAGCTTCTGCGCTTCTCTTTGCTTTCCGCCACGGGTCCACCTCCTTTACGGTTTTTTATCTTCTTTCAGTTTTTCGAGCAGATCGGGGCGGTACTTTTCAGTCTGCTCGACCGCCTTTTCTCTGCGCCATTTCGCTATGTTTTCGTGATGCCCCGACAGAAGTATATCGGGTACTTTGAGACCTCTGTATTCGTAAGGTCTCGTATACTGCGGATATTCGAGCAGACCGGAAGCTATGCTTTCGTCGAGATAACAGCTTTCGTCGGCGAGTACGCCCGGTATGAGCCTTGCAACGCAGTCGGTAAGAATGCACGCCGGGAGCTCGCCCCCGGTGAGCACGTAATCGCCTATCGATATCCTCTCGTCGACCGTGAGCTCGAGAGCCCTCTCGTCAATACCTTCGTAGTGACCGCAGAGGATTATCAGATCGTCGTATTCCGAAAGCCGGAGCGCCGTTTCGTGGTCGAGCACTTTGCCTTTCGGATCCATATACACGGTGCGCTTTTTCGACGTCTCCGGTATCTTTCCGCATATCGCGTCGTGGCAGGCGCACACGGGCGGAGCCGCCATCAGCATGCCCATACCTCCGCCGTAAGGCGTATCGTCGACTTTATTGTGCTTGTTGTTGGCGTGATCTCTGATATTGTAAACGTTCACGCTTATCGCGCCGGACTGCCGCGCTCTGCCGATTATACTCTCGGAAAGCACCGTGTCGACAAGCTCCGGGAAAAGCGTCATAATGTGAAAATTCATTCGAACATTCCCCCGACGGGCGTTATGTAAACGGCTTCCTCGGTCAGCTTTTTTATGAACTGCGGTACGTCCGGCACCTGGACGACGCCTTTATCGGTCTTTACGAAATAGATATCCGAGGCGGGATATTCCTGAATATCCTCAAGCGTGCCGTAGACTTTACCGGTTTCCGCGTCGAGCACGGGCAGACCGATCAGATCGCAGATCAGTATTTTGTTTTTCGGCAGATGCAGATCCTCCCGGTCGACGTATACCGTTTTGCCCTTCAGCGCCGCGGCGGCTTCGACCGAGTCAACGCCTTCGAATTTGACGACGGCGGTGTTTTTCGAGCCGTGAGACGAGGCGACCGTAAGATATTTTTCCCCGTTTTCGTCGAGATAAAGCTTTTTGATCTTATAAAACGAACTCTGATCCCCGCACCACAATTCGAGTTTTACCTCTCCGCGAACGCCGTGAGTCATGCGGACAAAGCCCTGTTCAATATATTTTTTCTTCAACGTTTATTCCTGTTCTCCGTATAACGGTTTTCTCATTTCTTTGAACTGTTTTATATACGCGACCGTCATTTCCCAGTACATATAAGGGTCTTCGGTCTTGCTTCTGTCTTTATACCATCTGTCGCCGGTCTCGGTTTTGTCGGACGACTGCGCGGGGAATACCGCCGTGCGCTCCGCATATTCGTTGAACGAATTGATGATAATGATCCGCGGGCGGTATTCGGCGTCGAGCACTTTCTGCCAGAACTTTTTGTACGTCTCGCCGTATTTGCGGTTGACCGGCGTATGGCCGGCGCGGTTGTGCCAGCCGGGCATCACGACGGTGACTTCGCCGTTCCATACGGGTTTATTGTAAGCCCAGCCGAAATAACCCGGAGTGTTTTTATTGTCAGCCCATCTTATCGTAAATTTATCGCCGTACGTTTTATCGCCTTCGTACTGTTCCCACTTCTGCTCCGCGCCGTCGCCGTAGACGATAAGGAGCGGTTTGCCGTCGAGATAATAATGATATTTATCACCGCCGAAATCCTGCTCGCAGCAGCGCGTCCAGAGTTTTTCGGCTTCGTCTTCAATCGTTTTCGCGTCCTGCGACCACTGGATGCCGCCTATCGCCGAGCAGTAGCGCACGGGGCGCGCGCCGGAATCGTTATACGTTTTGATGTATCTTGCCACCGCGAGCGAACGCTCGTTTATATAGCCGCCGTCGACGTCGATATTGTTCGTCTGATCCATTATGATGAAATCGATCTGCGCTTCCGACATTTTTTCAAGGTGGAACCGTATGACGTTTTCGTCGGTGGAATCGTAATAACCGAACGTGCCGTCGGGCAACAGCGGCGTGAAATCTATGTTCCAGGCGTGCCACGTATCGTATCTGTTGTTATCCGATCCGGGTTCGGTGTAGGCGTACCACGTGCTGTACCAGATGCCTATATCGGTAGGCTCCGTCTCTTCGGGCGGAAGTTCCGTTACCGCCTCCGTTTCGGTCGCTTTATCGGTCGGCGCTTCGGTTTCGGTCTGCGCCGTCGTTGCCGGATCGGCCTGCGCAGTTGTTGCCGCGTCCGTCTGCGCGCCGCAGGCGGAAAGCAGGACGGCGCAAATAAGTATCGTGACGCAAAGCGCTTTTTTCATATCGGTACTCCGGATAAAAACAATTTTACTGATATATCATACCATAATTTTTTGCGGATTTCAAGAGATTTTCAAAAAAATAATTGTAAGGCGGTATTTTTCGATTTTTTATTGACAATATATATTTTTTGTACTATAATATAAAAAAATATGCTCAGGAGACAAAAACCATGAAATTATTCATTTCCGCCGATATTGAAGGCACGTGCGGGATCACGTGTTGGGAAGAGACCGAATACGGTCACAGCAGATACGCGTATTTTGCAGAACAAATGACGGCAGAGGTCAGCGCGGCGTGCGCCGCCGCCGACAGACTCGGCTGGGAGATACTCGTCAAAGACGCGCACGACAGCGCGAAAAACATCCTGCCGGACAAGCTGCATCCTTCGGCGAAGCTGATACGCGGCTGGGCGGGCGATCTCAACTGTATGATGAGCGGTATCGATACCGATAAATTCGACGCGGCGGCTTTCACCGGCTACCATTCGGCGGCGATGAGCGAGGGCAACTCGCTTTCTCACACGATGACGACGGCGGCCCATTACGTAAAGATCAACGGCAAATACGCATCGGAATTCGTTATAAACGCATACACCGCCGCGATGTACGGCGTACCGGTCATATTCATTTCGGGCGACGAGGCGTTGTGCGAATCGGCTAAGGAAATGATACCGGGCATCACCGCGGTACCGACAAAGCGCGGTTTCGGCGGAGCGTGTATATCCGAGCATCCCGAAACAGCGTGCAGAAACATACGCCGCGGCATGGAGGACGCGTTGTCTTCCGATTTCAGAAAGACCTGCAAAATCAAACTGCCGAAGCATTTCGCGGTCGAAATCTCTTACAGAGATATAAACACGGCGAACAGAAACAGCCTTTATCCCGGCGTGGTACGTCTTGACGGCAAGACGCTTCTTTTCGAATCCGATTCGTACACCGAAGTTCTTCGTATGATACATTTCATTCTTTGACCGGAGGAAACATTATGTATTTATTCTGTAAATCGTCGGCTGAAAGCGTTTACACGAACACGAGAGAAAGCCGCACCGATCCTCACCGTCTCTCTCTTCACGGCTGCAGGGGCGGTATGTGCGCCGGGCAGATAGTCTTACGAGAGCACGCCGATTTCGTCATCAGCTCGGTTTCGTTTTCGGACTTCTCCGCCCCGTTCATCTGCGGCGAGGGAAGCGTAAGATACTTATATCAGGATACGGTGACGTATAACGACGGCGTACCTTATCCCGACAAGCTTTCCGACGCGAAAAGCCGCGAGGTAAAAGCCGAATATACGCAAAGTATCTGGATAATCGCGGATATCGACAGAGACGCCGTAGCCGGACTTTGCCGTTTCAACGCCGTGATCGATACGACGGCGGGCGTTTTCACCGTACCCTGCACGGTCAGAGTCTACGGAGTGACCCTGCCCGACGCAGACGAGGGCGAATTCTGCCTCGAGTATTTTCTCAACCCGTTTTATGAAGAAGCCGGCGAGATCGGCAGCGCGAAGTGGTACGCTTTTCTCGAATCGTACGCCGGTTCGCTTTCATATCTGAGAAACAACAGCTTCGACGTATGTTTTATGCCGCTTCTTACTCACGCAAAGTCGAAACGCGTATCCGAAACGGAATGGGATCTCGATTTCTCGTTCGTTGACGAATATCTCGATTTCATGCTCGAGCGTGTGCCGGTAAAGCATATCTCGGCAAGGTCTGTCATCGCCTCGGTGTTCGGGAAAACGATACCGGTCATCGATTATGACGGCTCGGTCAAAAACGTCGAATATACGGAAAAAGACGCCGAATTATGGGCATACGCATATTTCGGAGGACTTTACCGCCATTTCAAAGAACGCGGTCAGCTCGGACTTCTGCAGTTCAGATTACAGGACGAACCGCACTATACCGAAGCGTGGAAATGGGCGCGCGAGATCTGCCGCAAAGCCGCTCCCGGCGTGGTCTGCGGCGAGCCGATAGACGAGCATCCCTCCGGCCTCGGTCTCGAAGGATACTGCGATCAGTTCATACCGAGAATAAACGTCTATGAAGAAGGCGCCGATTACTACGACAGAAGAAAAAAAGCGGGCGATCAGCTCTGGGTCTATTCGTGCTGTTTCCCGGAAGAAGCGTGGTTTTTGAACAAATTCATAGATCAGCCGCACAGATACAGCCGTATGATGAGCTGGGCGTGCTACGCGAGAGGCATAGACGGATTTCTGCACTGGGGATATAACTACTGGTCGGAGACGAGTCTGTACGGCACAAGCCCCGCCGCGAGGTTCAAGGGCGACGGATTCATCGTCTATTACGATAAGGAAAATAACCGCGTTACGCCTTCGAACAGATATTTCGCAACGCTCGAAGGAATAACCGAATATGAGCTATTGAAAATCGTCGAAAAGAAGGATCCGGCGCTTGCGAGATCGATCTGTCTGTCGGTCGCGCGGAGCTTCACGGATTTTGACGGCGACCCCGCCGTTCTCGATTCCGCGAAAATAAAACTGCTTGCCGCCGCGGAGGCGTGTTCGCTATGAAGATAAAACCGAGATCGCTTATAGAGTACGCGGTGACTTTTTCCGTTTTCGCCGCCGCTCAGCTGCTTTTACTGCTTGCGAAAACTCCGTTCTGCACGGGTTTAGCGGTAGTTATAACCGTCTCGACCTTTATGACGATGCTTATCACGAAAAGATACGCGCCCGGCGCCGTATTCGCGGTGATGTGTCTTGTACCCGACTTTCTCATCGCCGCCCCGGGTATGCACGCCTTGTTCTACGTTATCGCCGCCGTTCCCGCTCTTCTTATGTTCGGGATAGTTTTCGGCGCGAACAAGCTTGAGCTCGGTCTGCTCTTTTCCGATATACTCGGGATCTTCGCGGGATACTTTCCGTATTATCTCGCCGTGAAGCACATAATGCCGAATTTTGCGGAAGAAGCCGTATCTGCGGAGCTTATATCGATCGCCGGCCTGCCGATGCTTTCCGGATTTCTCATAGCCGCGGTGATAACGTTCTTTGCCGTACCCGCGGCGAACGTGATCACGAGAGACGGGTTCTGATAACATAATTTACAAATTCTACGTATATATATTTATAATTTTATGATATGATGTGTCATATCTTTTTTCCGAGGTAATTATTTCAACATGGCAATTTCAAAAAGATTCATTCAGCCTATGGCGGAAAAGGTGCTCCCGTGCATACCGGTCAGGGGCTCGGTCGCTTTTCCGAACATCACAATAAATTTCGAGCTGACGCGCGATATCTGCAAAAAAGCGTACGAGGCGGCGAATAACGCCGACGGTTACGTTTTTATCGTCACGCAGGAAAACGTGTCGGCTGAACGCCCCAAAGCCGCGGATCTGTACCGCATAGGCACGGTGGCGAAGATCAAGCAGACCGCGAAAAGCGCCGACGGTTCGGTCAGAGTGCTTTTCGAGGGCAAATACAGAGCTCTTTGCAACCACTATATCGAAGCGAGACAGATGATACGCGCAGAGCTGATCGCCCGCGAGGCGATACCCGACGGATCGATATCCCGCTCCGACGGCGCGCTGTGCCGCTCTCTTTACGATTCGGTGCAGGAAATATCGAAATACACGGCGAAGCTCTCGCCGCAGATACTTCTCGTCATCGCTTCGACGGAGTCTCTGCCGCTGCTTACCGATTTCATAGCCGCTAACATCCTCGTCAAAAACGAGGATAAACAGCTTGTATTGAGCGAATTCGATCCGACCGACAGGGCGAAGCTCCTTCTGCGCCTGCTCGAAACGGAGATAGATATTCTCAAGACCGAACAGAAGATACGCGCAAAGGTCAAAGAATCGATGGATAAAAACCAGCGCGACTATTATCTGCGCGAACAGCTGAAGGCGATAGAAGAAGAGCTCGACGAGGAAGACGAGGAGATAGAAGAATACACCGCAAAGCTCGAAGCGTCGGCTATGCCGGACGACTGCAAGGAAAAGATATCGAAAGATATAAGAAAGCTTGCAAAATCACCATATACGTCGGCGGAAAGCTCTGTGCTCCGCAACTATCTCGACGCCGTTTTCGATATTCCGTGGGGCAGATATTCAAAAGACCGCACCGATATAGAACACGCGAGAAAAATACTCGACCGCGATCACAGCGGTCTTGAGCGAGTCAAGAAAAGGATCCTCGAATTCCTTGCCGTAAAACAGCTCAATCCCGAAGCGAAAAGCCCGATAATCTGCCTCGTCGGACCTCCCGGCGTGGGCAAAACTTCCATAGCATCCTCCGTCGCCGAAGCGACGGGGCGCAAATTCGTACGCGCTTCTCTCGGCGGCATACGCGACGAGGCTGATATAAGAGGCCACAGAAAGACTTATATCGGCTCGATGCCCGGCAGGATAATCACGGCGATAACGACCGCCGGTACGATGAATCCGCTGATACTGCTCGACGAGATAGATAAAATGTCGAGCGATATACACGGCGATCCCGCTTCCGCCATGCTCGAGGTGCTCGACGGCGAACAGAACGTATCGTTCCGCGATCATTTCATCGAAATGCCCGTAGATCTTTCGCGCTGTATGTTCATCTGCACGGCGAACACGCTCGACACCGTACCGAGACCTCTGCTCGACCGTATGGACGTTATCGAGCTCGATACCTATACGAAAAACGAAAAATTCGAAATAGCGCGCCGCCATCTGATACCGAAGCAAAGAAAGCGTCACGGTCTGAAAGCTTCTCAGTTCGCGATAGACGACGAGGCTCTGTATGAGATAATAGATTCTTATACGCGCGAGGCGGGCGTCCGCAATCTTGAGCGCACGATCGGTTCGCTTATGAGAAAAGCTGCGGTGGAGCTTGCGTCCGGCAGCACGAAAAAGGTCGTGATAAAGAAAAAAGACCTCGAAACGTATCTTCAGGGTCACAAAATGCCGCCCGAAAAGATCGACGAAGAGGATCAGATCGGCTGTGTGAACGGCCTTGCGTATACGTCTGTCGGCGGAGATCTGCTTAAGGTCGAAGCCGCCGTCACGGAAGGCACGGGCAAGCTCGATCTGACCGGTTCGCTCGGCGACGTTATGAAGGAATCGGCGCACGCGGCTATAACGTATATCAGAACGGTCGCCGACAGGCTCAATATAGATCCGCAGTTTTATAAAAACAAAGACATACATATCCACGTACCCGAAGGCGCCACGCCGAAGGACGGTCCGTCAGCCGGCGTAACGATGATGACCGCGGTCGCATCGGCTCTCTCCGGCACGCCCGTAAGGCGCGACACGGCGATGACAGGCGAGATAACTCTTCGCGGCAAGGTCTTGCCGATAGGCGGTCTTAAGGAAAAGACGATGGCGGCGTATACAGCCGGAGTAAAACGCGTTCTCATACCGACCGACAACGTATCCGATCTTTCCGAAATAGATCCTCTCGTCCGCGGTTCGCTCGAATTCATACCGTGCAGTACCGCCGACGACGTGCTTGAAGCCGCGTTCGTACACGGCGGAAGATCGGACGTCGCTTATACCGTTATAAGCCGGAGCGGCGACAGACCGGGTATCAGGGCATGAACCTGAACCTCAACAAAACCGGGCTTTCCATATCCGCCGGCCGCCCGGATCAGTTTCCCGCGGACGGTCTGCCTCAGATAGTTTTCTCGGGCAGATCGAACGTCGGCAAAAGCTCGCTCATAAACGCTTTATTGAACAGAAAATCGCTTGCGAGAGTAAGCTCCGCGCCGGGCAAGACCGTAACGGTGAATTTCTACATAATAGACGGCAGGCTGTATTTCGCAGATCTGCCGGGATACGGCTACGCGAAGAGATCGGCTGAAAGAAAAGGCGGTTTTTCGGCTCTTACCGACGCCTATCTCACGAAAAGCGGAAATATCGCTCTCGTGCTACAGCTCGTTGATCTGAAAGTAGGTCTCACGGAAGACGACAGGATGATGCTCGATTGGCTTAACGCAAACAAGATCCCTTTCTGCGTTATCGGCACGAAAGCTGACAAGCTGAACAAAACCGAACAGGCCGCTTCGGTCTCGGCTCTCTGCGCAGATCCGTCCGTAGGCGCATCTCCCGTGATACCGTTCTCTTCTCTCAAAGGAACGGGCAAAGACGAAGTATGGAAGAAAATTCTTCAGCATTTGGATTAAGGTGATCTTATGATACACGAAAATTATACGGTAAACGAAAAAGGCCATCTCTGCGTCGGCGGTGCGGACTGCGTTTTGCTTGCCGAAAAGTACGGCACGCCGTTATACGTTCTCGACGAGGATATGATAAGACAGAGGTGCAGGATATACAAAGCCGCGCTCAAAGAAGCGTTCGGTGAAACCGCTCTGCCGTTTTTTGCAAGCAAATCGCTTTCGTTTCTCGGGATATACAGAATAATAGCCGAGGAAGGGCTCGGAACGGATATCGTTTCGCCTGGCGAGTTATACACCGCAAAAAAAGCCGGCTTCGATATGTCGAAGTCGTGTTTTCACGGCAATAATAAGACCGACGCCGATATCGAATTCGGCGTGAAGTCCGGCGTAGGATACTTCGTCGTCGACTGTGAAGAAGAGCTTTACGCGCTCAACGATATCTGCGGCAGGTTGAAAAAGAAGCAGAAGATCCTTCTGCGGCTCACTCCCGGCATAGATCCGCACACGTTCGCCGCCGTACGCACCGGCAAGGTCGACAGCAAATTCGGCTCGCCCATAGCGACCGGCGCCGCCGAAAAAATGCTGAAAAAAGCGCTCGCTCTCGGCAATATAAAGCTTTGCGGATATCACTGCCATATCGGCTCGCAGATATTCGAATGCGAACCCTTCTGCCGCGCGGCGAGGATAATGGCTTCGTTTTCACTCGATATGAAAAACAAATACGGTTACGAAGCGGAGATAATAAATCTCGGCGGCGGCTTCGGCGTAAGGTATACCGAAGCCGATCCCGAAATCGACGTGTTCGCCTATACGAAGCAGATCGGCGATACGCTAAAGGAATTCTGCCGCGAAAACGGCATGAAGGTGCCGACCGTATTCATGGAACCGGGGCGCGGCATAGTCGGCGCGGCGGGCGTTACGCTCTACACCGTCGGATCAAAAAAAGCGATACCGCGCTTCCGCACGTACATTTCGATCGACGGCGGTATGCCGGACAATCCGAGATACGCGCTTTATAAATCGAAATACACCGCGCTGATCGCAAACAAGGCGGACCGCGCCTGCGACTGCAAATACACGGTCGGCGGCAGATGCTGCGAATCGGGCGATCTCATCGGCGAGGGTATGACCATGCAGAACGCCGAACGCGGCGATATACTCGCCGTGCTCGTCACCGGCGCGTACAATTATTCGATGGCGTCGAATTACAACAGGATCCCGCGCCCGCCGATAGTTCTCGTATCGGGCGGCACAGACAAGCTCGCCGTGAAACGCGAAAGCTATGCGGATCTGATCAAAAACGAGGTCTGAAATGTTAAGTCATATTACGCAGATTTTCTCAAGCCCCGTCAATATAGCTTTATTTCTGATCCGTCTGCCGATCGTGGCGATCGCGCTGTCGTTTCACGAAATGAGTCACGCCTACGTCGCACATAAAATGGGCGACGATACGGCGAGAAACCTCGGCAGACTGACGATGAATCCCTTAAAGCATCTCGATCTGATAGGGTCGATTTCGCTCGTTCTTTTCGGTATAGGCTGGGCGAAACCCGTACCGGTAAACGCGAGAAATTTCGATAATCCGAAAAAAGGCATGGCGCTGACGGCGTTCGCCGGTCCCGTATCGAATCTGATACTTTCGATACTCGGAATGATACCGTTCGTAATATCGTTTTACGTTTTTTCGGCGAACGCCGACTCGACGGCATTGTGGCTCGTATTTCAGTTCTTTTATATGTTCCACTATCTGAACCTCGTTTACGCGGTGTTCAATATGCTGCCCGTGCCTCCGCTCGACGGTTCGCGCCTCGCGCTGATCTTTCTGCCCGACAAGATCTATTTCGGCGTTATGAAATACGAGCGGATCATAATGATACTGTTTTTCGTGTTTTTATACTTTATCGGATTCGAGTTTATAAGCACGATCTGCTCTTATATTTCAAACGGAATGATTTATCTCGTATCTCTGATACCGGGGCTCGGTGAGCTGCGATTGATAATCAGCTGACGGTGATCTATGGAACCTACTTATAAAATCGAGATATTCGAGGGTCCTCTCGACCTGCTTCTCTCCCTCATTTACAAAAACAAAATAGACATTACCGACATTCCGATCTCGCTTTTGTGCGATCAGTATCTCGCTTACCTTGACGAGATGCAGAAAATGGATATGGATATAGCCGGCGAATTTCTCGTTATGGCGTCGGAGCTGATGCTCATAAAGAGCCGTATGCTTCTGCCTCAGCCCGAGGGCGAGGAGAAGGAAGACCCGAGAACTCAGCTTGCAAACGCCCTTATCGAGTACAAGCATGCGAAAGAGGTCGCCGCGGATCTCGACGAAATGATAAAGATATACGGCGGCAGAATGGTAAAGGATACCGAGGAGATACCCGCAGACGATTCGTTCATAGCGGAGCATAACGTAATGCTTCTCAAGCGCGCGATGACGAGGATGCTTCTGAACGCAGGCAAACGGGAGCTGCTCGAACGCGAAGCGATGCTTGCGAGACCGCTTATGAAGGTGCGTCCGTCGGTAACGGGCAAGATACTCGGCGTGCTGAAACGGA
>CACYEW010000213.1 GCA_902773455.1 uncultured Ruminococcus sp. | reverse complement strand
TTTGCCGCGCGGGAAAGGAAATACAATATGCCGAAAAAAAAGAAAGCCGCAAAGCCGCAAGGCAAATTAAGAATATCCATGCTCGGCGGCTTGTACGAAATAGGTAAAAATCTCGCCGTTATAGAATACGGCGACGATATTATCGTCGTCGACTGCGGTCTCGGTTTTCCCGACGACGATATGCTCGGGATAGATATGGTGATACCGGATATCACGTATCTTATACAGAACGAAGAAAAAATAAGAGGTATCGTTCTTACCCACGGTCACGAGGACCATATCGGCGCTCTGCCGTACGTGCTCCAGCAGATCTCGCCGCCCGTATACGGCACTCCGCTCACGCTCGGCATCCTCGAAGTCAAGCTCGAAGAGCATACTTACGAAACGAAGCCGTCTTTGAACGTCGTCCACGCAGGCGATACGATACAGCTCGGATGCTTTGAGATAGAATTCATCAACGTAAACCACTCGATAGCCGACGCGGTTTGTCTTGCGATAAAAACGCCGCTCGGTACGATAATACATTCCGGTGATTTCAAGATAGATCTGACGCCTATTGAGAGCAAAATGATCGACCTGACGAGGCTCGGCGAATACGGCGACGAGGGAGTTCTGCTTCTGATGTGCGAATCGACCAACGTCGAACGTCCGGGTTACACGCCGTCGGAGCGTACGGTCGGCGCCTCGCTCGACCAGATCTTTGCGAAAAACACGGATAAAAGAATATCGATCGCCACGTTTTCATCTAACGTTCACAGGGTTCAGCAGATAATCTACGCTGCCGAAAAATACGGGCGCAAAGTCATTATAAACGGCAGGAGCATGGTGAATATCGTCAACGTCGCGCTCGAGCTCGGTTATATGCGCACTGCGGAAAATACGATAATAGATATCAACGATATCAAAAAATACAATCCCGAGCAGCTCGTCATAGTATGCACGGGCAGCCAGGGCGAGCCGATGTCGAGCTTATACAGAATGGCGTTCTCAGATCACAGCAAGATAGAGCTCTCCGATAACGACGTCGTGGTCATAAGCGCGAACGCGATACCCGGAAATGAAAAACTCGTAAACAACATCATAAACGAGCTTTTCAGAAAGGGCGTCAACGTCATATACGACGCGGTCGTCTCCGACGTGCACGTCTCCGGTCACGCCTGCCAGGAGGAGCTCAAAACGATGCACGCTCTTACGAGACCCAAATATTTCATGCCGATACACGGCGAATACAAGCATCTCGCAACGCATAAAAAGCTCGCTATGGATATGGGCGAATCGCCCGACCGTATATTCATATCGGAGATCGGCAAAGTGCTTGAGATCGACGCCGACGGAGCGAGATGGGGCGGCACGGTGCCGTCCGGCAAAATACTGATCGACGGTTACGGCGTGGGCGACGTGGGCAGCATAGTGCTGCGCGACAGACGTCACCTTTCAAAAGACGGTATCATCGTCGTTACGGCGGCGGTTTCTCCGTCGGAGGGTCTTCTTATGTCCGGCCCGGAGATAGTTTCCCGCGGCTTCATCTACGTGCGCGAAGGCGAAGAGATGATGGACGAGCTGCGCGAGATCACCGCGAAGGTGATCGAAGACTGCTTCGACCGTTACGAAGACGATTTCACCTTCATAAAAGGCAAGATCAAAGACGAGGTAAGCAAATACATCTATCAGAAAACGAAGCGCAGGCCGATGGTCTTGCCCGTACTTTTGGAAATATGAAAAAACGCGTCTTTGCAATAACGGCGCTTCTGCTCCTTATACCGCTTCTCTTCTCCTGCTTTACGCAGAAGCCGGCGGATACGCAGGCGAAAACCGAAGCCGCAGCTGCAGACACTTTACCGACTTCGCCCGTTACGGAGCCCGTAACGGAGCATACGGCGGAAGAATCCGCCGATACGTCATCGGAGATACCGGCCGTCTCATCCGCCGACCCGGTCGTAAACGGCAGCGTACTGCTGAACGCGACGACCGTGATGGTCTACGGCAAATGCGAAAAAGACTGCGTGATAAACGTATATAACGGCGAGCAGTCGTTTACCGTAACGCCGGACGGCGATAATTTCTGCTTTGCCGCGCAGGTCAAAACCGATGAAGAAACCGTGATCACCGTAAAAGCGAAAATGGAGGGCTGCGCCGAAAGCGCCGGCGTGACCGTGACCGCTCAGGGAGACGGCGGAACGAAAGATTCCGGTCTGACCGTTTCGTACGGCTCGCGTGTGTTTGAAAAGAAAGTTTTAGCCGATCTTTACGGCGCCAACGCCTTTACCGAAAAAGAGCTCGCCGCGATGAAAAAGCTCGCGAAGAGCCGCGTTTCAAACGCCCGCAAAGCCTCCGGCAAAAATACCGGGATCATTTACGCAATAGCTCCGTGCCCTCTCTCCGTCTACGACGAAGAGCTGACGGAAAGTATGCGTTCGCATATCGAAAACAGATCTGCAAGATTAAAGCAGACGGCGGCAGCGCTGTCGGACGTGGACGGAGTGACGTTCATCGATCTTACCGATATACTCGTGTCGAATAAAGACAAAGGCAAGCTTTACTACAAGCTCGACAGCCACTGGACCGAGCTCGGCGCGTATTTCGGATACAAGGCGATAATGGACTGCATAAGCGAAAAGTTCCCGTCCGCCGCACCTCATCCGTTATCCGATTACAAAATAAAATACGTCGCCGTCGACGATACGGATATGAACGTTTATTCAGGCGTCGGAACGGGGGAAATGTATGAAGACGCACCGTTTCTGCGCGCAAGGTTCGTCGAGCAGACGCCTTACGGTAAGAGCAAGGACCAGACGGCGCGTATATGGGATTACGTGAACAAATATTTCAGAACCGCCTCGAAAACGTCGACAGGCGACGCGTCTAAACCGTCCGCGGTACTGCTTATGGATTCTTTCGGTCTCAACGCGGTTTCGTTTCTTGCCGAAAGCTTCAACGTGCTTGCGGTACAGCCCGTATGGTACTATAACGCCGACTACGGTCTGATCGCCGAAGTCGAAGCCGATTACGTTATCGAGATACTCGAAGAACGCGATCTCGGAGTTCTTTTGTCCGGCACATAAATCATTTGAAAAACGGCTGCGTCTGCGTGATGAGCAAACGCGCGATAAAAAGCAAAAAGCAGACTGAAATGAATACTCAGTCTGCTTTTCATATTCAGCCGGCGCAGTGAAGACGGCGGGCCGATCGCAAATAAAGGCGTTCGCTTTGTTCACTGATCTCGGTTTTTTTACCGTCAAGAATAAAATCTTATCTCAAGAATCGCTATGAACGTGCCGGGAGGATTGTGTACCGCAAGCCAGACGTCTCCCGAATAATCCACGGCGCTGAGATCGACGACGGCGTCTCTTGCGCCCGTCGCCCACGAGCGGTTCGAAAACACCATATCCGTATGCGCTATATCGTTATCGGGATCGACCGTGCGATCGTATCCGTAAGACGAATCGGCGCTTTTGAGTCCTATCGCAAGAGACGGGGAAGCTTCGAAGCGTTCTCTCGTTATATCCGAACCGTCGCAGCAGTACGTTATCTCGACCCGCGAATACTTCGACAGATCTGCGCTGCCGAGATACGCCGTGTAGCCGTATTTAAGATAAATGTAAGGATCGTAAATACCGGCGGGAGCTCCCTCCTCGCTGTAAGCGATCTGATCCTTCATCTTTGCAAAATCCACCGTCCACGACGGGAATTCCCGCAGCTCTACGCCGTACGTCGAATAACAGAGATCCCAGTCGCCTTCAAGCGAAACGGCGGGCTTTTCGCCTCTGCATTCCGCATATTCGACGCGTACGGAATGCAGACCTTTTTCGAGTATCAGGCTTCCGTTCGCCGCCGTTTTCCGTTCCTTTGCGGAAGGATCGTACGAGCCGTCGGCGACGAGACGGCCGTCTATAAAGAGCTTCGCTCCGCAGTTATAGCTTATCCTGAAATCGTATTTTCCGTCTTCTTTGACGTTCACGTAACCCTCGTATACCGCCCCGACGTTTCCATTCGCGGGCAGAGCGTCAGCCGTCACGCCGCCTGTTTCACCGCTGTATGCGAGAAGCGAGTCGATAAGCCTGAAATCGGGCTGCGCCGGATAATCCGGCGGCAGAGTATACATAGACAGAAGCAGACCTTTTTTCATTTCGGCAAGCGCCTCTTCCGGAAGCGTGAGCGCGCGCATACCGGTTATTTTTCCCGTTTCACGCGCGGCAAGGACCGTTTCCTTTTTGCCGGTGTAGGCGACGGCGATATCCGCGGCGTAGTTATTGCGGCGTTCGGGAGCGCTGTCGCCCGTCGTGAACCACGATTCGAGACTGTATATATTCGTAACGTTGTCTATCCAGTGAAAACCGATCTTTACATCTTCGCCGGTGAGTCCGATAAGCGATCTCGGCACCGTTACCGTCATACGGTCGTTTTTCACGGCGTACGAAACGCAGCCGGTCTCCTGCCAGACGCCGTCTTTATAGGCGCAGAGCGCGGTTACCGAGTCGGATATCACCTCGTAGTTTATAAGATAATCGTACCCTTCAAAACCGGTGGCTTTATCGTTGTCGGCGTCTATGAACAGAAGCATACGGTTCGGGGACGTTTCGTAAGGCGTTATGTTTTCCGCGGTACGCGCGTAGAAATACACGTAAGAGCCGTCGGACGCGATACGCGACTCGACGATATCGTTTCTGCCCGTATCGTTGACGTAGCGTATTTTTCCCGTTGTGTCGGAGTGATCCCTGCGCGCCGTATCGCCTTTGAAATCGGTATATACGGGATACACGTTTTCCCACTTTTCGAAAACGTCTTCATCCGTTTCTTTCAGCGTTTTTGCACCGGACGCGCCGTCCGCCGGTAAAACGCCCTTGAAGCGGCGGATTATCGAGCACATCTGATAGAAGTAGTTATCGGTAAATCCGCCCTTCATCGGTTCTATATCGCGGGAAAATTCGGGGTTGAACTGATCGACGAAGCCGGTGTCGGTAGGATGTTCAGCGGTGAAGTTCTGAGCCACCCACTCGTTCCATCTCGATATGAGAAGCACCTGACATTCGGGATTTTTTCTCATCAGCTGCTTGAACGAGTTCTCGAAAACGGTACCTCTGCCCATCGTTTCCGTTTAAAGAAAGGCGTTGAGGTGAGTTTTCGCCGAGCGCGTTCCGCTTCTGCCGGAGCCGAAGTTGGCAAAACCGGCGCAGCCGATACCGGTACATTCGGCGGTCTTGTCGTTCTCGACCCAGCCGTAGCCGTAACCGAAATTAACTATGCGGTTGTCTTCCCAGTACATTTCGCTGTATTTGTCCGGGCTTACCCACGACTTGCGGAAAGTGAGTTTGTCTTTATAGTATTCGTCGTCAAGTATCGGGAATTTGCCGTCGTCCGTCGGTTTTATCATCGCGAGCGGTTTGCCCTCCCAGTAAAACCACAGATCGGCGTACTTCTCATCCGTCATGAACAGTTTATAGACCTTCCCTATGTCGCCGCTTCCGTCGACCGACGTGCCGAATCCCCACGGGACGATATAAGGCGTCATCTGCCCTTCGGCACGCAGCTCCAGGCACGTGTCGAGAAAGATTTTGAAAGTATCCTCATACAGATAACCGTTAGTAAAGTCGATATAGAGAAAATCGACGCCCGCCATGGCGAAATAATACATATCACGCTTTATCTGCCATACGTCGTCGGCGCGGTGATATCCGGTCTCCGGCTCGCTCCACCAGCAGAAGCCCCAGCGCGGACCGAAATCCGGCTTTGACGGATTTGACGCTATGGCCTTAGTGTTGTCAACGTCGCAGGTCGCCCCGGTCGTCCAGATCAGATAGAACAGACCGACGTATTTGCCCTCCTTCGGCAGTCCCGCCTCCTCCGACGTCGGGAGCGTGCGTCCGAGCGCGTCGGTCGCCGTCTCGTTGTAATTCGTTATCAGTATCTGCGGCGAAGAACCTTTTTCCGTAAGCACCTGTCCGGAAGGCGACGCCGGCGTAAAGGTCAGCAGATCCCTGCTCACTGCCGGGACGGTACCCGGGTCCTCAGGTCCCTCATCCGTATCTTCCTCCGCGGTCACGGTACTTCCGGGGGCGGTGCCGGGAGACGCCGTTTCCGTTACGTCGTCGGCTTTGATGCACGCGGAGGAAACGAGCAGCAGAGCGCCGAACAGGCAAACCAGAAGCCGCTTCATCAGTCGTTTTTTCATTTGTTTTTCTCCTTTGCGTCACAACGGGGATCGTTTGCGCCGATCGCCGGGGTTTTCACATACCGATCATCCTTATGTGAAATTATACCATACTTACGGCGGATTTGCAAGAGCAATCGAAAAAAAAGAAAAATGCGATAATATTTTCGTGAAATTGACTTGCAAAATAAAAAAACTTATGTTACAATATAATAAATAATTATATTGTTTGAAACCGACCGGCACGGTTTGAGCAGCCGGTATAAACAAAAGGAGGCAAAATAATGCTGAACATTCAAAAAACCATTGAAAACGAAACCGCAAACGTAGCTCTCGAAGGACGTCTCGATACGGTCACCGCACCGGATCTCGAAAAAACGCTCAAAGAGATACTGCCCGGACTGAAATCTCTCGTGTTCGATTTTGAAAAGCTCGATTACATTTCGTCAGCCGGTCTTCGCGTACTGCTCTCCGCTCAGAAAGCGATGAACGCGCAGGGCGGAATGCAGGTCAAAAACGTGAACGAGACCGTTATGGAAATATTCGAGGTGACCGGATTTTCGGACATACTCACCATAATCTGAACGTAAGGAAAGGTCAGGATCGCCGGCGAAAAGGTCGAAATGATCGTTTATAAAAAATTCTGAATGAAAAAAGTCGTACTCTGCCGCACGGCGATATGCTTTATCGCCGCGGTACTGTTATTATTTTTACCCGGCTGTGAAACGTCGGCAAAGCCGACGGAGGTCACAACAAAAACGGTTATGGGCGCCGAAACGTTTGCGCTTTGTTCAGAAACGGTAAAAGCGGACGTACCGGAAACCGTTACGGAGCCTTGCTCTCAGACGGCGGCTTATACGGAGACCGCCGTGACGGAGGCTCCGACGGAATCGGAAACTGAAGCCGCAACGGAAGGTATGACCGAAGCGGTAACGGAAAAAGAGACGGAGACCGCCGCAGAGACCCGGACGGAAACGGAAGCTCTCACCGAAGCCGCGGTCGTACGGCGCGAGGCGAAGGATATCGTCGAAGAGCTCGTCGTCGACTACGCCGAGCACGGAAGCAGCGCGTTGAAGCGCATACCCGGACTCATCGGCGAGCTGTACGAGACCGACGCCAACCTCGGAGTCCGTTTTGAGAAGATAATGGATATATGGACCTCGCCCGATCTCGGCAAGCCGATCAATTACGGGGTGCTGCCGGACGGTCTGCCCGACACCGACGAGCTCTGTATCGTCGTGCTCGGTTATACTCTTGAAAAAGACGGATCGATGAAGGACGAACTGATCGGCAGGCTCAACGTCGCGCTCAGAAGCGCGGAAAAGTATCCGAACGCGTATATCCTCTGCTCCGGCGGCGGGACCGCGAGAAACGACAAAACCGTAACCGAGGCTTCGCAGATGGCGGCGTGGCTCAAAGATCACGGCGTGGATCCGAAGCGGATAATCGTCGAAGACACGTCGAACTCCACCTGTCAGAACGCTGTATTCGCGTACGACGTTCTGCTTTACCGGTATTATTCCGTTAAAAAACTCGCGATCGTATCAAGCGATTATCACATTCCAGCCGCAACTTTAATTTTCAGCGCGGAATCTGTACTCAGGGCGCCGGTACCGGGCGACGAAAAGCTTCAGGTGGTCTCAAACGCCGCTTATGAGGTCCCGGGAGGCGTATTCCGCAGGATATACTGCGCAAGCGCACTGCTCGGGCTTTTCGGCGAGCCGGAGCGCGCTATAGAAATCGAATGACCGGATGAAAACAAAATGAAAAACAAAATCGTATCTTTTTATCAAAAACTGAAAACCCGCCTCACCGCCGACGAGATGTTCCATCAGACGGAGGTGCAGGCCAACAGGCTCGGCTCGCTGATGCTTCTGATCAGCGGGATCATACTGGTGATCATACTGATCATGACGGCGTTCGGAGTATTTCTGCTCCCTCTCGAATCGGTATTATCCCCCGCCGTACAGGCGATAGTCGAGATAACCGTTCTGCTCATAATCTGCCGCATCGTCAAAAACGACGCGTGGTGGCTCAAGCCGCTTCTTCTGATCGGTATAATCATCGTATACGCCAGACTTGACAGTATGCTTACGCATAAGGTGGCTATACTCATGGTGCTGCCCGTCGTATTCAGCAGCCGCTATTTTTCAAGGCGGCTGACGGTGTTCACCGCGATACTTACGTCCGTCGTATTCTTATTCTCCGCGGCGTGGGGCGCCACGAACGGCATGATCAACGTGAATATCGTCACCATGCCGGCAGGCACCGTGATGGTGGCGACCGGAGGATTTCTCGGCGACGCGATCAAAAACGCCGGAGTCACGGACAGGATGCTGATCACGAACACGCTTCTGTTCGATTATTTGCCGAAATGGCTGATGTTCTCGGTCACCGCGGTCATAAGCTGCAACATAGCGGAGCGCGGACGTCAGATGGTAGTGACTCAGCACGACAAGGACGTAAAAAGCGCCAGGATCGAGTCGGAACTCAATCTTGCGACGAGCATTCAGTCCGCCATGCTGCCGAACATCTTTCCTCCCTTCCCCGGAAGATCGGAATTCGACGTTTACGCCTCCATGGATCCGGCTAAAGCCGTCGGCGGCGACTTCTACGACTTTTTCCTGGTCGACGACGATCACCTCTGCCTCGTCATGGCTGACGTATCCGGCAAAGGCATTCCCGCCGCGCTGTTCATGATGGCTTGCAAAATAATGCTTTCCGACAACGCCAAGGTCGGCAAAAGCCCGGCGCAGATACTGACCGACGCGAACGCCGCCATCTGTTCCAGCAACAGAGAAGATATGTTCGTCACGGTATGGCTCGGCATTCTCGAGATCTCGACGGGCAGACTTGTCGCGGCGAACGCCGGTCACGAATATCCGGTGCTTAAAAACGAAAGCGGCGAATTCGAGATCTATAAAGACAAGCACGGTTTCGTCATCGGCGGTATGAAAGGTATGAAATACAAGGAATACGAGCTGACGCTCAAACCCGGCTCAAAGCTGTTCTTATATACGGACGGCGTGCCCGAGGCAACGGACGCTGACGGCAATATGTTCGGCACGGATAATATGCTGAACGTCCTGAATAAAGACCCCGGAGCGTCGCCCGCGCAAACGCTCAAAAACGTCAGGGAGGCGGTCGACGGCTTCGTCAAAGACGCCGAACAGTTCGACGATCTTACCATGTTGTGCCTCGAATACAGAGGTTAGATCCTGGAAAAGCAATGAAAACGGGAGAAAAAACAATGAACGACAAAATAATAAAGATTTCGGGAAGAATAGACTCCGAAAACGCAGCTTCGGCCGAGCAGCGTATACTTGAACAGCTCGCCGGCGCAGGAGACGTCGTCGTATCGCTCGACGCTTCCGATCTCGTATATATTTCGAGCGCGGGGCTCAGAGTGATCCTCCGCCTCAAAAAAGCGTATCCGAAGCTGAAAATAACGAACGTCAACGCGGAGATCTACGATATTTTCGATATGACCGGGTTTACCGAAATGATGACCGTTGAGAAAGCTTACCGCGTCGTTTCCGTCGAAGGCTGCGACGTCATCGGCGAAGGCTTCAACGGCAAGGTATACCGCATCGACAAGGATAATGTCGTCAAGACGTACAAAAACGCCGACGCTCTCGCGGAAATACAGCACGAGCGCGAGGTGGCAAAGCTCGCTCTGATACTCGGCGTACCCACGGCGATATCCTACGACGTCGTGCGCGTAGGCGACAGCTACGGGTCTGTATTCGAGCTTCTCAACGCCAGATCGTTTGCAAAGATACTCGCAAAGGAGCCGGATAAATTCGAATGGTGCGTGACCGAATACGTGAAAATGCTTAAAAAGATCCATTCGATCACCGTACCGGAAGGCAGGCTTCCCAAGATAAAAGATAAAACGCTGAAAAAGATCAGCCGTATGAAAGATACTCTGCCGGACGGTCTCGGCGACAAGCTGTACGGTATGGTACAGGCGATACCCGATACAGATCATATGGTCCACGGCGATTTTCATACAAAGAACATCGTTCTGGCAGGCGACGAGGTGCTCGTTATAGATATGGACACGCTCTCGACCGGTCATCCGATATTCGATCTTTACCTTATGTATAACGCTTACGTCGGTTTTTACGAGTTCGACCATGACGCCGTTCTCTCTTTCCAGGGCTTTGACTACGATACGTCGGTCAGATTCTGGAAGGCGTGTCTTTCCGCTTATCTCGGAACGAAAGATGAAAAAAAGATCAGCGAGACGGAAGACAAGATACACTGCCTGTCTTACGCTTATATGATAGACCGCGACCGCCGCTATAACGGCGTATCCGCAAACGAAGATTCGCACGTCGGAATATTCACGGCAAAGCTCATCGATGTTCTCGGCAGGATCGATTCTCTCGATTTTGAGTTGTCCGAAATCCCGAAAGAAGCCGAAAAAGAGCTCGAGACGGACGCGATAACCGATAATCTCGACGTCGTGACCGATTTTGTGAACGCTCATCTCGACGCGGCGGGCTGCTCTCTGAAAACGAGATCGCAGATAGATCTCGCGGTGGAGGAGATATTCATAAACATCGCAAATTACGCGTACGCTCCGAATACGGGCAAAGCCGTCGTACGGGTGGATCTGAAGAAGGATCCCGACGCCGTCGCGATCACTTTTTCCGACAGAGGCATACCCTACGACCCGCTCAAAAAGCCCGACCCGGACGTTGCTCTTGCGGCAGAAGAGCGGGAAATAGGCGGACTCGGGATATTCTTAACGAAAAAAGTCATGGATGAAGTGGCTTACGAATATAAAAACGGTCAGAACATACTGACCATGACCAAGAAACTGTAATCAACAACAAACAAGCCGCCCTGCGGCGCGGCTGAAAATCAAGGAGGAACACAAATGAAGCGTATAGAAATCACCGTAACAAACAAAGGAGCCGGTATGGAGGAAGCGCTTGCCGAAACCGAGAGACTCGGTCTGCAGCAGGGGCTCACCTCAAAAGAGATCCTCAGACTCCGTCTTCTCTGCGAAGAGCTTTGCGGAATGATGCGCGGGATCGCCGGCGACGTGGAAGCGGTCTACCGCGTAAAAGCCGACGGCAAGCGCTTCGAGATCGGTATAAACGCCGAGGTCGAGCTTACGCAGGAAATGAAAAAACAGTTCATAAACGTCTCGTCCGACAAGACGAATTCCGCAAAACCGGGGTTCATGGGAAAGATCAGAGATCTGATATCCACGGCGTTTCTGCCGAAGGAATCCGGCCTTTCCGTGCTTTCGGGCTTTTCGCTCGGCTGTATGAGCATGGCCGGCAACAGCAGTCCGGCGGCTCAGGCGGCTACCGCCAACGCGTTCTACTGGTCAATGAACAAGTATAAAGACGAGATCGGCGGTAAAGAAGGCGCGGAAGACGCATGGGACGAGCTTGAAAAGTCCATCGTCGCGAACATCGCTGACGAAATAATCGTACGCGTATCCGGCTCGAACGCCGATATAGCGATACAGAAAACGTTCTGAAAAGGCGGACAAACCGATGAAGACAGAACAGATCAAAAACGAAAACGAACTGACGCTGGCGGTCTCCGGACGTCTCGATACGACCACCGCTCCGGAGCTTGAAAAGGTAATAAAAGAGTCTCTTAACGGGATCACGTCCCTGATATTCGATTTTGAAAATCTCGAATACATTTCGTCAGCAGGTCTACGAGTCCTGCTCAGCGCGCAGAAGATCATGAACGGTAAAGGTTCGATGAAGATCGTTCACGTTAACGAAATGATCTCTGAAATATTCGAGGTCACGGGATTTTCGGAAATTCTTACAGTTGAATGATATAAGAAACAATGCTGCCGATAAAGATAGATCTGCATATCCATACTAACGTATCGGACGGTACGGATAAGCCCGAAGAACTGCTTTCGAAAGTCAGGGACGCGGGCTTTGACGTGTTTTCCGTCACGGATCACGACGCTGTCAAAGCCGGCGCCGTTATACGCGCCGGACTTAAAGACGGCGATCCGCGTTTTATACAGGGTGCGGAATTCTCGTGCCAGGACGGGGACGGCAGATATCACATACTCGGCTACGGCTTCGATCCCGACGGCGAAGCGATCAAAAACGTTATAGAGCTCGGCCATTCTTACCGTATGAAAAAAACGGCTGAACGTATCGATTTCATCACGCGCGAATTCGGCTTTGAATTCGATAAAAGCGAGATAGACGCGATACTCGCGCTCGATAATCCGGGCAAGCCGCATATCGCGAAGCTCATGCAGAAGCACGGCTACGCCGGCAGCATACGCGAGGCGATATCGAAATACATCAACGGGATACGTTTTACGGAAGAATACGTTCGCCCCGAGCAGGCGATCGAAGGGATACTCAAAAGCGGCGGCATACCGGTGCTCGCGCATCCCTTCTACGGCGGCGGCGACGACCTGATACTGGCTGACGATATGGAGAAGCGTCTGATCCGTCTTATCGGGGCAGGGCTTCGCGGTATCGAAGCCTTTTACTCCGGCTTTTCGGTCAAGCTGCGAAACGAAGCGCTCGGGTTAGCAAAAAAACACGATCTGCTCGTTACCGCGGGAAGCGACTATCACGGCGAGAACAAAAACATAAAACTCGGCGACACGAATCTGGCCGAATACGGAAAAATGCCGGAAGGCATGAAACGCTTCTTTGAAATACTCGATATAGGATTGTGAGAAAAAACATGAAAAGATCATTTGTTTTCCAAATTATCACGCTGTTTCTCGCCGTTATGACGGTGCTTATGCTCGCGTCGTGCGGCAAAACCGAACGCCCGGCGCAGAAGATAGCGGAAGAAATAGCGGTCGATTACGGCACGTACGGCGAAGAGGCGAAAGACAGGATCGCCTCTCTTCTCAAGGAACTGAAATCCGCGGACGAAAACGCCGGCGTGAGATTCGAACGCATAATGGATATATGGACCTCGCCGGAGCTCGGTAAAAATCTCAATTACGGCGTACTGCCGGACGGCCTGCCGGATACAGACGAGCTCTGCATCGTCGTGCTCGGCTTTCAGCTCGAACCGGACGGCTCGATGAAGGAAGAACTCGTTCAAAGACTGACTGCCGCGCTCGAAAGCGCGAAAAAATATCCGAACGCTTACGTCGTCTGCACGGGAGGCGGTACCGCTTCCGAAAACGAATCGGCGACGGAAGCCGGAAAAATGGCTGAATGGCTGATTTCCAACGGCGTCGAAAAAAAGCGCGTCATAGTCGAAGACAATTCCGTCACCACGGCGCAGAACGCGATATTCACGTACGACATACTTACCTCGCTTTACCCCTCCGTAAAAAAGCTCGCGATAGTTTCGAGCGATTACCATATAGCGACGGGAGAGCTGCTTTTCAAAGCCGAAGCGATACTCAGAGCAAGCACGCCCGGCGCAGAAAAGCTTGAAGTCATATCCAACGCCGCATGGAAAGCTCCCTCCGGGACCTTGTCCGCGATGTTCCAGGCGGGCGCCGTAATAGAACTTTTCGGCGACGTTGAAACGGCGTTTGAGATCTATTACGAAAACTACGACATTCATTCGCTTCCGCCGCTCAAATGAAAGCCCGCGATTTATGAGATCGGGCGTTTACGTCCGAAAGTAACGGTAACGCAGAACATATGAAAAAAGAATATAATATAAGCGCCGCGTCCGATCCCTCCGGCTTCGTACTGCTTTCGGATTTCGCGCCGCATATAATACAGGAGATCAGATATTATTCGACTTACAATTTCATAGGCGAACGCATCGACGGTTACGAGGAGCCCTGCGCTCTGCTTACCGCCGAAGCGGCGAGAGCGCTCAAATCCGCGTCGAACGGGCTTGCCGTTCAGGGATACAGGCTCAAGGTGTTCGACGCTTACCGTCCCGCATGCGCCGTAAGGCACTTCGTACTCTGGGGCATAGAGGATCAGGATATACGCATGAAGCAGTATTTTTATCCCGATCTTGAAAAGCAGGAGTTATTCGCAAAGGGATATATAGCAAAGCAGTCGTCGCACAGCCGCGGCAGCGCGATAGACGTCACGCTTCTCGATATGCGTACCGGCAAAGAGCTTGATATGGGCAGTCCTTTCGATCTTTTCAGCGAGGTGTCGCATCCCGGATACAGAGGCGTTACAAACGAACAGTATGCGAACAGGATGACTCTTCAGAAGGCTATGGTCAGAGCGGGGTTCGAACCGCTTGAATGCGAATGGTGGCATTTCCGCCTCAAAGACGAGCCGTATCCCGATACTTATTTTGAATTTCCGGTTTCTTCCGCGTATCTGCGGAAATGACCGGCGCCGGCGCTTACCGGCGCGGCGGAGCGTTCCGCCGCTTTTTTTATGCGCGGAGAAGATAATCGGGATACGCTATATGTGTTGCAGTGAAAATATTTCAACAATTAAGTAAACAATTTTTACATTCCGCGCTTGACAAAATAAACATATTATTTTATGATTATTGTGTATGTAAATTTGAACACGCAAGTGTTTCTTAAAAAACAGGAGGAATGACTATGGCAACACCCGTATTGATGCCTAACGTCGGTATATCGGTCGAAAGCTGTATCCTGACAGAGTGGCACAAGAAAAAGGGCGAGGAAGTCAAGGAAGGCGAAATTCTTTTCACCTACGAAACTGACAAAACCACCACAGACGAACCGGCACCCGCATCGGGCACTCTGATCGACGTTTTCTTTGAAGAAGGCGCCGAGATCCCGATAATGACCAACATCGGCGTCATCGGCACTCCCGGCGAATCAACGAAAGAATTTCTTCCGGATATGCTGAAGGGCGCGTCCGAAGAAAAAGCAGAAGCTCCGAAAGAAGAACCCAAGGCTGAAGTCAAAGCGGCTCCGGCGGAAGAACCGAAAGCATCTCCCGTCAAGGCTCCCGAAGGCTTCGTGGCGGCGTCTCCGCGCGCCAAGGCTCTCGCGGCGAAAGCAGGAGTGGATTACAGATTTGCAACGCCTACCGGCGCCGAAGGCAGGATCTGCGAAGCAGACGTGCGCGCGCTGATAGAAAAAGGTCCGAGCGCAACGCCCGCCGCGGCGGCAGCCTTCAAAGGCGAAGCCGGTTCCGGCATCGGCGGCAAGTTCTCCGTTGCCGATATAGACAAGCCGGCTGCGGCGGCTCCCGCGGCTGCTCCGAAAGCCGAAGAAGCTGCTTACACGGACGAGAAGATGTCCGGCGTACGCCGCGCGATCGCGAAGAATATGCTCAATTCTCTCGCAACGACCGCTCAGCTCACCAATACCTCTTCGTTCGACGCGACGGAGATCATGGCTTTCCGCGCAAAGCTCAAAGCGAACGCCGAAGCTCTCGGTCTGCCGAACATAACGCTCAACGACATCATCCTTTACGCCGTATCGAGAGTTCTTGCGAAGCCCGAACACGCGAACCTCAACGCGCATCTGCTTGAAGGCGATATACTCCGCAAATTCTCCGGCGTACATCTCGGCGTAGCGGTCGACACCGAAAAGGGTCTGCTCGTACCGACGATAATGAACGCGGACAAGAAATCTCTTGCCGAGATCTCCAAAGAAGCGAAAGAGCTTGCGAAAGCCGCTCAGGCCGGCACGCTTGCCCCCGACAAGATGAAGGGCGCTTCGTTCACGATCTCGAACCTCGGTTCGTTCGGCATCGAATCCTTCACTCCCGTTATCAATCCGCCTCAGACCGGTATTCTCGGCGTGAACACGATCACCACGAGAGTCAAAGTAGTGAACGGCGAAATGAAGCCTTATCAGGCTATGGCGCTTTCGCTCACCTACGACCACAGAGCCGTAGACGGAGCTCCCGCTTCGAGATTCCTCAAGGATCTCTGCACGGCGCTTGAAAACTTCTCGCTGCTTCTCTGCAAATAAGAGGTGCGTATGGAAAACTTTGATCTTATCATTTTAGGCGGCGGCCCCGCGGGTTACAACGCGGCTCTGCGCGCCGGTCAGGGCGGTCTCAAGACCGTACTTATCGAGAAGAGAGCTCTCGGCGGCGTATGCCTGAACGAAGGCTGCATCCCTTCCAAAGCTCTTCTCTACTCCGCAAAGATCTACGATTACACCAAACACGGCGACAAATACGGCGTAACGGTTTCGTCGAGCAGCATCGATCAGAAAGCCGTCGTAGCGCGTAAGAACAAAGTCGTCAAACAGCTCGTCTCCGGTATCGGCGCGCAGGAAAAGCACGCGGGCGTCACCGTCGTCATGGCGGAAGGCAAGATACTCGGCAAAGACGGCGAAGGCTTCAAGGTCGAAGCGAACGGCAAGACCTACTGCGGCACCAATCTTCTGCTCTGCGCAGGTTCGATGCCCGTTATGCCTCCGATACCCGGTCTTCGCGAGCTGTATCAGACCGGTTTCGTAATGACGAACCGCGAGATCCTCGATCTTGAACAGATCCCCGAAAACCTCGTCGTCATCGGCGGCGGCGTCATCGGTCTCGAAATGGCGTCGTATTACAACTCGGTCGGTTCGAAAGTAACGATAATCGAAATGCTCGACCACATCGCCGGCGCTACCGACGCTGAGATCTCCAAGATCCTGCTCGGCAACTACAAGGCGAAGGGCATCACGTTCAACCTCGGCTGCAAGGTCACGGCGGTTCTTCCCGAAGGCGTGCAGTACGAGACGCCCGACGGCAAGGTCGAGATCGCGAAAGCCGACAAAGTTCTCTGCTCCATCGGCAGACGCGCGGTAACGCAGGGCTACGGTCTTGAAACGCTGAATCCCGTTATGGAACGTGGCGCGGTAGTCACCGACGAATACATGAAGACGAGCGTGCCGGGTCTTTACGCGGCAGGCGATATCAACGGCAAGATCATGCTCGCCCACACGGCTTACCGCGAAGGCGAAGTCGCCGTAAACAACATCCTCGGCAAGAAAGACAGAATGAGATACAACGCTATCCCGTCCGTCATCTACACCAACCCCGAGGTCGGCTGCGTCGGCGAGACCGAAGCTTCCGCAAAGCAGAAGGGCTACGACATAATCGTTAAGAACCTCACTATGAAGTACAGCGGCAGATACGTAGCCGAAAACGAAGGCGGCGACGGTATCGTCAAAGTCATCATAGACAAGAAATACAACAGAGTCATAGGCGTCCATATGATCGCAAACTACGCCGCGGAGCTTATCTACGGCGCGGCGATGATGATCGAGACGGAAATGACCGTTGACAACCTCAAAGAGATCGTGTTCCCGCATCCCACGGTATGCGAGGTCATTCGCGAAGCTCTGTTTGAATAAGAAAAACGACGGTCATCCGTCTTAAACAAAAAAATAATTAAAAGGAGATCAAATATATGCCTAAGTCAATGCTTGTCGATCCCAAGGAACAGTTCAAAAAACGTACGATCAAATTCAAAGACATAAAAGTCTGCGAATACAACAAGACTGTTGCCGACGAGAAAGACAATTTCACAAAAGAAGATTTTCTCGGTATGTACGCCGACATGACTCAGATCCGCGAGTTCGAAGAAATGCTCCTCGCTCTTAAGAAAAAGGGCGAATACAACGGCAAGAAATTCACGTATCCGGGTCCGTCCCACCTCGCTCTCGGCGAAGAAGCCACCGCTGTCGGTCAGGCTTACGAGCTCGGCGTGAACGACTTCATCTTCGGTACGCACAGATCGCACCACGAAGTCATCGCAAAAGCCATGTCCGCGATCAAGAAGCTCTCCGATGAAGAGCTCATCAAGATCATGGAAACCTACAACAACGGCGTACAGTACGCGGTCGTCAAGAAATTCTCCACCGCCAAAACGACGAAGGACCTCGCCCGCGACTTCTTTATGTACGGCCTTATGTGCGAGCTTTTCGCAAAAGACATGGGCTTCTCCCGCGGTCTCGGCGGATCGATGCACGCATTCTTCCTGCCGTTCGGCATTTTCCCGAACAACGCGATAGTCGGCGGAGCCGGCCCGATCGCAACGGGCGTTGCTCTTTATAAGAAATGCAACAAGCGCGACGGTATCGTCGTAGCGAACGCCGGCGACGGCGCCGCAGGGCGCGGACCCGTTTTCGAAGCGATGAACTTCGCCGCCATGGACCAGTTCAACGAGCTTTGGGAAGACGGATACAAGGGCGGACTTCCGATAATATTCAACTTCAACAACAACCATTACGGCATGGGCGGTCAGACCAGAGGCGAAACGATGGCTTACGGCGATCTTGCAAGACTCGGCTGCATCGCGCAGAACCAGCTCAACGCAGAGCGTATCAACGGCTGGAACCCGCTCGCGGTCATCGACGCTTACAGACGTAAGATGAAACTGCTGAAAGAAGGCAAAGGCCCCGTTCTTCTCGACGTAGTAACGTACCGTCTCGGCGGCCACTCCACCTCCGACGTTTTCACCTACAGAACGCCCGA
This sequence comes from uncultured Ruminococcus sp., assembly GCA_902773455.1. Lineage (GTDB taxonomy): Bacteria > Bacillota > Clostridia > Oscillospirales > CAG-272 > UBA1248. The sequence continues at coordinate 1,109 of CACYEW010000213.1, read as the reverse complement.
AGAAGAAGAGCTCTGGAGAGCCCTCGACCCGATGAAAGTATTCCCGCAGCAGATCATCGACGCCGGCGTAGCCACCGCTGAAGAAATACAGGCGGTACATGACGCAGTGGTCGACAGAAACCACAGAATGTTCATGCTCGCTTCCGACATCGAGATCGCTCCTTACACGGATTACCACAAGAATCCGCAGTTCCTTGAAAACTTCATGTTCTCGAACCTTCATATTCCGAAGATGGACGAACGTCCCGTCGAGGTCAGAATGCCGAAGGAAGAAAACGAGAGAGTCAAGAAGATCGCCGGTCAGGCCCGTTACGGCTTCGACAAGGACGGCAACCCCATATCCAAGATGAAAGCCTACAACATCAGAGACGGTCTGTTCGAAGCGATATTCGATAAATTCTACGAAGATCCGACCCTCATCGCATACGGCGAAGACGTACGTGACTGGAACGGCGCGTTCGGCGTTTACAGAGGACTTACCGAGGCTCTTCCGTATCACAGACTGTTCAACTCCCCGATCTCCGAATCCGCTATCTGCGGCACCGCTACCGGTTACGCAATGGCAGGCGGCCGCGTAATAGTCGAGCTTATGTACGCAGACTTCATCGGCTGCGCAGGCGACGAAATATTCAACCAGATGGCGAAATGGCAGTCGATGTCAGCCGGCGGACTCAAGATGCCTGTTGTTCTCCGTGTACCGGTCGGCAACAAGTACGGCGCACAGCACAGCCAGGACTGGACTGCTCTCTGCGCTCACATCCCGGGCCTCAAGGTCGTATTCCCGGTAACTCCGTACGACGCAAAGGGTCTTATGAACTCGGCTCTCGCCGGAACGGACCCCGTCGTATTCTTCGAAAGCCAGAAGATCTACGATATGCCTGAAAAATTCGTCACGACCGGTGTTCCGGAAGGCTACTATGAAGTACCGATCGGCGAATGCGCGAAGAGACGCGAAGGCAAGGACCTCACGATCCTCACCGTCGGCGCAACGCTTTACAGAGCTCTTGACGCGGCTCAGATCCTCGAAGAAAAATACGGTCTCACCTGCGACGTTATCGACGCAAGAAGCGTTGTTCCGTTCAACTACGAGCCCGTTCTCGAATCCGTCA
>CACYEW010000212.1 GCA_902773455.1 uncultured Ruminococcus sp. | reverse complement strand
CGCCGCCCTTGGGGAGTACCCACCCCTACAACCCCCAAACCCCCTTAACCCCTCCCAAAGTCGTTACACTCTCTTTGGGGCGCGGCAGGCTGACCGTGAGTATCGATATTCCGCAAAACAAAAAAACCGCCGCAAACGAGGCGGTCTGACGGTCTGCCGTATCAAAGCTGATCGGCGATCCCGAATATGAGCTTTTCCGTCTTCGCCCAGCCGAGGCAGGGGTCGGTTATCGATCTTCCGTAGACGTTTTCGCCTATCTTCTGAGCTCCGTCTTCTATATAGCTTTCTATCATAAGCCCTTTGACAAAAGATGAAAGCACGGAAGAATAGCGCATACTGTGAAGTACCTCGAACGATATGCGTATCTGTTCTTCAAACTGCTTGCCTGAATTAGAATGGTTCGTATCGATCAGCACGGCGGAATTTTTGAGATTGCGCGCCGAATACATATCGTAAAGCGTCATAAGGTCTTCGTAATGGTAGTTCGGGTGGGAATTGCCGCGTTTGTCAACGTAGCCGCGGAGTATCGCGTGGGAAAGAACGTTGCCTTCCGTCTCAGCCTCCCATCCGGCGTATATGAACGTATGCGGATGCTGAGCGGCGGTTATGGAGTTGAGCATCACCGTATAATCTCCGCTCGTCGGGTTCTTCATTCCGACCGGCACGGAAACGCCGCTTGCCACGAGGCGGTGCTGCTGATTTTCGACCGATCTCGCGCCGACTGCAACGTACGACAAAACGTCGGACAGATATCTGTAATTTTCGGGATACAGCATCTCGTCTGCGCACGAAAAGCCCGTCTCGCCCATAACCTTGAGGTGGAGCAGACGTATCGCTATAAGCCCTTTCTGCATATCGGGACGGTCCTCAGGGTCGGGCTGATGGAGCATACCCATATATCCCTCGCCCGTCGTTCTCGGCTTGTTTGTGTAAAGGCGGGGCACTATGAGTATTTTGTCGGCGACCTTGTCCTGCACTTTGCGGAGCCTGTAAATATAATCCACGACCGCGTCTTCGCGATCGGCGGAGCAGGGACCTATTATGAGAAGCAGTTTTTTGCTCCTGCCTTCGAATATGTTCTTTATCTCTTTATCTTCATCAGCCTTGCGCTTTGCGTATTCTTCCGGTACGGGATATTTTTCTTTTATCTCTTCGGGTGTAAGCAGTTTTCTTATCAGTTTCATAGTTACCTTCAATCAGATCTCCGACAACCACGGCAAAGCGTATTCCGTGATCATACTGCAAAGTTCGTTCGTCAGAGCCGTTACGTCGGTGTTTTCGTCTATAACGAAACGCCTGAATGAATTTTCGGAAAGCTCCGTCAGATAAGTTCTTGCCGGTATCGGACAGTCCGACGTTCTGAATGAAGCGGACGGCTCGCCGTTGAACGAGCTTTTTTTGCCGAGAAGTACGGCAAAAGAAACGTCTTCTCCCTTTCCGTATCTGACGAAGCTTACGAGCAGACCGGTCGTGAATATCTGCGATTTATAAAATCTTCTGAAATTGCCGCCGTATCTGCAAAATCCCGCCGGTTTCAACGCTTTTTCGTACACGCTTTTCAGCAGATCATTGTATTTTATCGTATTTTCGTTCATATCAGTTATCGGAAGCGGACAGGGTAAACGGTCCGCTGATCTTTCCGATCTCCTTTTTGTCGTTTATTTCTTTTCCGTTAAGCGCGATCTTTGAAAAACATCTGACCTCGCGCGGTAAACGCAGAGTTATTTCGTATTCGTCCGGTGCGGTGACGCTCATATCGAAACTTCTGCCGTCGTATTTCCAGTAAACCGATATCACGCCGTCGTCCGTATTGACCGAACCTTGCGCGAAGCGCAGACCGAGCGTGTGCGGCGCTATCGTCACCGCCTTTTTCGGGTACGTTTCCGGTGTATGCAAGCCGAGGATATCTCTTGCAAGAAGCACGCCGATATGCGCCATAAAGCCGTGACAGCGGCTCGATTCGCCGCTCACGGTCTCCCATAACGTGCCGGGTCCTTCTTTTATCATATTGTCGCACAGATACCGTATCTCGTTATACATCGTCTCGTATTTGCCGAGCTTTGAAAGCATATCGAGTCTGATGCAGAGGCCTATGAACATATTCGCCTCGCCGATATTGAGCGTCGGCGGCTTTTTTACCGGGCAGGGACCGAGCTCGTTCACTACCGCGTCGACGAGTCCCTCGCATTCCTTTTCGCTAAAGAGCTCGCCCCAGAGCATCGTATACTGAGCCGCTTCGCTGTAAAACGGTTTGCCGCGAAGCGATCCGTCTTTATATTCGAGACTGTCGTGCATTATATATCTCGGATCGTAGCCGCCGCGGTCGATGACCTTATCTTTCAATACGCTTCTTATCTGCGCCGCCCGATGCGCCGCTTTTTCGTTGCCGTACAGAAAGTCTATTGTTTCGAGAGCGCAGGCGTAAAGCACGTTCGCCGCCGACGAGATCGGAGCGACGTAATCGTGTTCGTTTGAAAGCGACCAGTCGACGAACACGACGCTTTTCGTTTCATACAGACCGTGTTCGCCGCAAAGCGATTCGACTCCGTCGAAGAATTCTTCAAGGCGCGGCTTGAACCGGTCGATGAGCCCGCGGTCGCCGGTGCGTCTGTAATACTCGCCTATCTCGATCACGAGCCAGAACGACCAGGTCGTCAGTATTGCGCCGCGCCAGTCGCCGCAGGCGGGATAACAGGCGGGGAAGAAAGCGTGAAAGCATTCTTCCGACGGGTGAAACAGAAAGTTTTCGATCATCGCCGCCTCGACGGAGCTGTCGGCGAGCATCATCCTCGCGGCTCTCGCCGTCCAGAGCGAATCGCAGAGCCAGCCGGAACGCTCGCGGTCGGGACAGTCCATAAACACGTCGAGCGTATTCATAATAAGCGTGCGCTTCGCCGCCTCGTATATGCGGTTCACGTTTTCGTCGCTGCAGAGAAACGATCCGCCGTTCGTATCGGGCACGGTGTAGGTAAGGACCCCGACGTGACCGAGAGTACATTTGCCCACGCATCTTATTATGACCTTGATATAGCGCATCGCGTAGACTTCAAACGAGGTGAAATTTATGAGTCCGGGACCGCATACGACGCGTATGCAGGAGCTGTAACCGATCCTTGCGCTGATATCGCCGTCGCGCTCGAGTCTGTCTGAGTAAACGATATCGACCGTCGCGCCGGAGCTGCTTTCAAACGAAAGATCTATAAAACCGGTCTGCATCTGCTTTAAGTCGAACACCGCGTATTTTATTTCATCGTTATTGTCAAACGTCACCGATCCGCCCTTCGGATAAATGCCGGAAGAAGGGAGACGGACGAGTTTCTGATCTTCGAGACCGATATCGGGTCCCTGCGCGTACTTTTCGTTCCAGCCGTCGTAGAAAAGATGACGGACGTGTTTATTGCCGTCGTAAATCATTTTGCCGCAGTCGATCACTCCTTTGGCGAAAACGGGTCTGCAATCGGCAGAGGGAACTCTGCGCGGTATCAAAACGGGGCATTCGACCTCTTCGACCTCGTGATCGGGCAGATCGTCAAAGGTGAAATCCTCATCGATATTCCAGATCTCGGTGACCTGCCGGCAATGCGAATGACGGCGGGCGTATCTCTGCCGCCTCGTATCGAGCTTGCCGCTCCAGCTTTCGTCGGTTTTACAGACGACTTCATCGCCTTCGGTTATCTCCGCGATAAGGAAATTCGGCTCCGCCGTATCTTCGTTCACCGTGCCGAAAGCGCCGTGGTAACCGGCGACCTGCACGTCGATCCGATTTTTGCCTTCCGTAACGAGAGGCGTTATGTCGAATTCGTCGACTCTCGCGCGGCCTTTGCCTGATCTTGCCGGGCCGTGCGCCGAAAGCGTTCCGTTTATATAAAGTCTGTAATAGGAGCAGGCGGTGATCCCGATCCTCACGCCGCTTTTCTTTTCGGAT
>CACYEW010000211.1 GCA_902773455.1 uncultured Ruminococcus sp. | reverse complement strand
GGATCCCAGGCGGTATAGCCTCTCGCTTCAAACGTCGCCCGCAGTCCTCCCGAAGGGAATGACGAAGCGTCCGGTTCGCCCTGAATGAGCTCCTTGCCCGAGAATTCCATTATCACGCCGCCGTCCGGCGACGGAGAGATAAAACTGTCGTGCTTTTCGGCGGTGATGCCGGTCAGCGGCTGGAACCAGTGGGTAAAATGCGTGGCGCCTTTCGATATCGCCCAGTCTTTCATAGCCGAAGCTACGGCGTTTGCAACGCTCACGTCGAGCGCTTTGCCTTCGTCTATCGTCTGCTTCAGCGAATTATATACTTCAGCCGAAAGCGTCGCCTTCATAACTCTGTCGTCAAATACGTTTACGCCGAAATAATCAGATACCGTTTTCATTGTCTTATCTCCTTTTGAATAAAAAATAAAGAGGCGCCTTCCACATCTGTGAAAGACGCCCTTGCCTTTTATTTGATCATGGGGGCATTATACTACACGAAAACAGATTTGTCAAGCCCTTTTTTGCAATTTCTTCAAAAAAATCCTGCATATATTATTATTTTTTTCATTTTACCTATTGACAAAACGTAGGATATGGGTTATAATGCCGTCAATGAGCAAAGGCGTTCATTGCCGCGTTTTTTCGCGCGGCAACGGCGCCTTTTTGTTTTTTTGAGGAGTTTATCATGAAAAAAGAAGGAAATATCAGAATACCGTCAGGCTGCGCCGTAGCCGCGGTCATATCGCGCGAGGGAAATCGGATGACCGGGCAGGGCATAGCGGAAGCGATGAAACCGATGCACGACAGATCGAACGGTCTCGGCGGCGGCTTTGCCGGATACGGAATATATCCGGAATATAAAGATCTTTATGCTTTTCATATGTTTTACGACTGCCGCGATACGCGCAAGGCGTGCGAGGCGTTTCTGAAAGAACGCTTTGAAATAGTCAAAGGCGAGCTGATCCCGACGAGAAAGATCCCCGAGATAACGAACGAACCGATAGTTTACCGCTATTTCGCCGCGCCGCTGCGTTCGGTACTGTCGGATTTGCAGATAGACGAAAAAGAACTCGTCGCGCGAACGGTCATGAAGATAAATACGGAAACGGACGGCGCGTACGTCTTTTCGAGCGGCAAAAACATGGGTACGTTCAAAGCCGTCGGCTTTCCCGAAGACGTGGGAGTCTTCTACCGCCTCGACGAGTACGAAGGTTACAGCTGGATAGCGCACGGCAGATATCCGACCAACACGCCCGGCTGGTGGGGCGGCGCTCATCCGTTCACGCTGCTTGACTTTTCGGTGGTACACAACGGAGAGATATCGTCGTACGACGCAAACCGGCGCTTTATGGAAATGTTCGGTTACAAATGCACGCTTCAGACGGATACCGAGGTCATAACGTATATCCTCGATCACCTCATACGCCGTCAGGGCCTCTCCATGACCGAAGCGGCGAACGTGATCGCCGCGCCGTTCTGGAGCACGATCGACGGTATAAAAGACGAATATGAAAAGAAAAAACTGACTTATCTGCGAACGGTTTTTCAGAATCTTCTGATAACGGGACCGTTTTCGATCGTTCTCGGCTTCGACGGCGGTCTTATGGCGCTCAACGACAGGCTGAAGCTCCGCTCTATGGTCGTCGGCGAAAAGGACGACAGAGTTTTCATAGCAAGCGAAGAAGCGGCGATACGGGCAATGGAGCCGTGCGCGGAGAATATATGGGCTCCTTCCGGCGGCGAGCCGGTTATCGTTAAGGTAAAGGACGGTGAATATTGATGGGAATCGAATTCATATATCCGGAATTCGAGGTCGTTCGCAATTACGACCGCTGCATAACCTGCCGCGTGTGCGAAAGGCAGTGCTCGAACGGGGTGCATTATTACAGTACGGAACACGGAAAAATGATATCGGACGAGACGGCGTGCGTCAACTGTCAGAGATGCGTATCGCTTTGCCCGACGAGAGCTTTGAAGATAGTCAAAAGCGATTGTACGTTCCGCGAAAACGCCAACTGGCAGGCGGATACGATAAAGGAAATATATAAACAGGCGAATTCCGGCGGCGTGCTTCTTTCGTCCATGGGCAACCCGAAGCCTATGCCCGTCTACTGGGATAAGATACTCATAAACGCCTCTCAGGTCACGAATCCGCCGATAGATCCGCTTCGCGAGCCTATGGAGACGAAGGTGTTTTTAGGCAAAAAGCCGTCGAAGGTCAGCCGCGGCGAAGACGGACGTCTCGACTGCAGACTCGAGCCGCAGGCGGAGCTTTCGATGCCGGTGATGTTTTCGGCGATGAGCTACGGCTCCATAAGCTACAACGCCCACGCGTCGCTTGCAAGGGCGGCGACCGAACTCGGCATACTGTATAACACGGGCGAGGGCGGGCTTCACGAGGATTTTTACAAATACGGCAAAAACACGATAGTCCAGGTCGCCTCCGGCAGATTCGGCGTATACGAGGATTATCTTTCCGCCGGGGCGGCGATAGAGATAAAAATGGGGCAGGGCGCGAAACCGGGTATCGGAGGTCATCTGCCCGGCGCAAAGATCGTAGGCGACGTATCGAGAACGCGTATGATACCGGAAGGATCCGACGCGATATCCCCCGCGCCTCACCACGATATATATTCGATAGAGGATCTGAGACAGCTCGTGTTTTCGTTAAAAGAAGCGACGGAATATAAAAAGCCGGTCATCGTCAAAGTCGCGGCGGTGCATAATATCGCCGCGATAGCGAGCGGTATAGCGAGAAGCGGAGCCGATATCATAGCGATAGACGGCTTCCGCGGCGGTACCGGCGCCGCTCCGACGAGAATACGCGACAACGTCGGCATACCGATAGAGCTCGCGCTTGCCGCGGTCGATACGAGACTTCGCGAAGAGGGTATAAGAAACGACGTTTCTCTCGTCGTCGGCGGCTCCGTCCGTTCCGCTTCGGACGTCGTAAAAGCGGTCGCTCTCGGCGCCGACGCCTGCTATATCGCCACGGCGGCTCTTCTCGCGCTCGGATGTCATCTCTGCCGCACGTGTCAGAGCGGCAAATGCAACTGGGGCATAGCAACGCAGAGACCGGAGCTCGTAAAACGGCTGAATCCCGATATCGGATCGGAAAGGCTCGTGAATCTCATGACCGCTTGGCGCCACGAGATAATGGAGATAATGGGCGGCATGGGAATAAACTCGATCGAAGCGCTCCGCGGAAACCGCCTTATGCTCCGCGGCGTGGGATTGAACGAAAAAGAACTTGAAATACTCGGAATAAATCACGCAGGTGAATGATATGAAACGTGTTTACGTAAACGAAGAATGGTGTCTCGGCTGTCACCTTTGCGAATATAACTGCGCTTTCGCCAACTCCGGCATGCGCGATATGGCGGCGGCGCTCAAAGACAAAAAGATATTTCCGCGCATACACGTCGAGGAGAGCGATAAGATCACCTTCGCCGTATCGTGCCGTCACTGCGCCGATCCGATCTGCGTAAAAAGCTGTATAGCGGGCGCGATATCGAAAGAAAACGGCGTGGTGAGGATAAACAGAGAAAAGTGCGTCGGATGCTTTACGTGCATACTCGTCTGCCCGTACGGCGCGCTTGCCCCGGGCGAAAACGGAACGATGCAGAAATGCGAGCTGTGTTTACAGAATTCCTGCGGCGAACCGGCGTGCGTCAAAGGCTGTCCGAACAGGGCGATAGTGTACGAGGAAAGGAGCGGTGAAAAATGAAAAAATACGTTATAGCCGGCAACGGCGCCGCCGCGGTCGGCTGTATCGAGGGCATACGCTCCGTCGATAAAGAAGGCGCGATAACCGTCGTGTCGGAAGAAGACCGTCACGTCTACGGCAGACCTCTGATATCGTATTATCTGCAGGGAAAAACCGATACCGATAAAATGAAATACCGCCCGGATACGTTTTATAAAGATAACGGATGCGAGGTTTTGTACGGCAAAAAAGCCGTTACGCTCAATACCGCCGATAAGACCGTGACGCTTGAAGACGGCGTATCGCTTGAATACGACGCGCTTTGCGCGGCGACCGGTTCGCGGCCGTTCACGCCTCCGTTCGAAGGTCTCGAAACGGTCGGAAACAAATATACCTTTATGACGCTCGACGACGCGCTCGCGCTTGAAAAGGCGCTGTCGGAAGACAAATCGGCGCTCATCGTCGGCGCGGGGCTCATCGGGCTGAAATGCGCTGAGGGCATTTTCGGAAGGGTCGGTAAGATCACCGTCTGCGATTTAGCCGACAGAGTTCTGTCGAGCATACTCGATAAGGACTGCGCGGCGTTCGTGCGGAAACGGCTCGAAGAGAAGGGAATGAGATTTCTGCTGTCTGACAGCGCCGTGAGATTCGATAAAGATACCGCGTATATGAAAAGCGGTAAAACCGTGAAATTCGATATACTTATCCTCGCCGTCGGCGTTCGCGCGAACACGGAGCTCGTAAAAGCGGCGGGAGGAGAG
>CACYEW010000210.1 GCA_902773455.1 uncultured Ruminococcus sp. | reverse complement strand
TAAACTGATGAGAGAACACGCGTTCAATAAAGAAATGTGTCTGCCGCTCGATAAGATCAGACTTTTTTGCGAACTCGATAAAACGGACTTCGTGCCGTCGAAAATGGCGGAGGTCGTGAAACGCGCCGAAGCCGATCTCGGATGCGAGGTGCCTGTATGTCCGGCGTCTCTTTATCACAGATTCGTCGAAGACGGCAACAGGGCATTATACGAGGAGCGTTATTTTCGCCGCCGTACGATGGCGTACGATCTTGCGCTTGCCGAGGCGTATGAAAGAAAAGGCAGATTTACCGAAAAACTCGTCGACGTTATATGGGCGATCATGGAAGAATCGAGCTGGACCGTTCCCGCTCATCTCGCGATGTACAGTCCGTCGCACGGCGAATACGGCTTGCCGGACGTATACGACGAACACCGCCTTCACGCAATAGATCTGTTTTCGGCGGCTACGGCGTCGCTTTTATCGCTCGTTTACCGTTATAATAAAAAAGAACTCGACGCTTATTCGCCGGTGATCTCGGCAAAAATGCGATATCTCGTAAGAGACAGACAACTCAAGCCGTTCGTAAACTGCGTTTTTCACTGGATGGGGCTGCTCGGCAACGCCGTCAACAACTGGAACCCGTGGGTCATATCGAATATCCTTTACACCGCGGCGACTTTTGCCGAAGACGACTACGAACTTAAGCTTATCGTCGGCAAATCCGCGGAATGTCTCGATAATTACACGCGCTGCCTGCCGCCGGACGGCGGCTGCGACGAAGGACCCAACTACTGGACCGTCGCCGGCGCCGCATACTTCGACTGCCTTGAGCTTTTGTACGATATAACGGGCGGCAGATTCGATATATATTCCGATCCCTTCGTAAAATCGATGTGCGAATATGAGGCGAGAATGTATATCCACGGTCACAGATTCGTCAATTTTGCCGACTGTACGCCGAAAGTCAGCCCGGACGGCAGTCAGATATCGCGTATGGGCAAAAAGTGCGGCAGCGAAATGCTCGTGAAATTCGGCGATTCGATAGCCGCCTTCGGCGACGTCAAGGTCGACTATAACGGAGCTTACAGAACGGTACGCAATCTCATAACGCCGGAGCACGGCTCCGAAAAGAGCGCTGCGGACGTGCGGACGTGGATACCGAATCTGAAAATCATGTGCGCGAGAGAAAGCGAAAATACGGGCGAAGGACTTTTCGTCTCGATGAAAGGCGGTCACAATTCAGAAGGACATAATCACCTGGACGTCGGCAGCGTGATAGTTTACAAAAACGGCGCCCCCGTTTTGATAGACCCCGGGCGCGGAGAATATACGAAACAGACGTTTTCGCCGCGCCGTTACGAGCTCTGGTATATGCAGTCAGTATATCACAACACGGCGGATTTTGACGGCATAAATCAAGGCATAGGTCCGTCGTTCAGATCGACAGACGAAGAATACGACGGCGGTAAACGCGTTAAGATGCAGCTGAAAGAAGCGTATCCGGCCGATATCGGTATAATATCGTACACAAGACAGACGGAGCTTGCCGGAGGAGAGGTGCGCATAACCGACGAATTCGAGCTTGCTTCCGAGCGCGAGGCGGATATCCACTTTATGACCTGCGAAAAACCGCGGCTGGAAGACGGAAAGATATATCTGCCCGAAAACTCGGTGATGACTTTCGATCCTTCGCTTGAAGCGTCGATCGAAGAGTTTGAAGTAAAAGACAGAGGCGTTGAAAGCAGCTGGGGCACTCCCTTAATGTGGCGCATACATCTGCGCATAAAAACGAAAAAAGGCTGCTTCGTAACGGTGATAAAATGAAAAACAAAGCCGTACTTTATATCCACGGCAAAGGCGGATCGGCAAACGAGAGCGAAGCGTATAAACCGCTTTTCGACGACTGCGACGTCGCCGGTCTTGATTATAAGACTTTTACGCCTTGGGAAACCGGAAAAGAGATATACGAAGAGGCGGTGAAGCTGAAGGAAAAGTACGAAAGCATAATACTTATCGCAAACAGTATCGGAGCGTTATTTTCTATGTACGCAGGCATCGATAATATCATTGACGAAGCGTTTTTCATATCGCCGATAGTCGATATGGAAAAACTCATAACCGGCATGATGTATCGCGAGCGCGTTACGGAAGAAGAATTGCAGAGAAAAGGCAAAATAAAGACCGCGTCGGGCGAGGAGCTTTCGTACGAATATCTTTGTTACGTCAGAGAGCGTCCGGTAAAATGGAACGTGAAAACCCATATCGCCTGCGGCAGTCTCGATACGCTTACCGACGTCGGCGCGATGACCGTATTTGCGGAAAAGCATAACGCGGATCTGTCGGTAATGGAGAACGGAGAACATTGGTTTCATACCGAAAAACAGATGGAATTTCTTTTTGAATGGATTAAAAACAAGAAAAATAAAGCTTAAAGATTCAAAAACTCATCGTTGATCCCGAAATCAACGCATTATTCCAAACGTCTTTTATAAAGCGAAAAGACAGACGTTACGGACAATTGAAATTGTATTACGAAGTCGGCAAAACCGACTTTCTTTGCGGCTCTGCCGCCCTTGGGGGCGCGGCGAGCTGCCGCGAGTTAAGAGTGAATAGTGAATAGTGAAGGTGTCGCTACGCGACTTCCGTGCGGCTCCGCCGCCTTTGGGGAGTACCCACCCTTACAACCCCCAAACCCCCTTAACCCCTCCCAAAGTCGTTACACTCTCTTTGGGGCGCGAGGCTGACGTGAGGTAAGAGGTAAAAGTGAATAGTGAATAGTGAATAGTGAATAGTGAAGGTGTCGCCTCCGGCGACTTCTTTTTTTCTTGGGGAGTGCCCACCC
>CACYEW010000209.1 GCA_902773455.1 uncultured Ruminococcus sp. | reverse complement strand
GTTAGAACAAGCTGAAAGAGAATAACCCACTATGACACTTTCAATAATAGAAAGATGTCAGAGTGGGTTTGTTTCTTTCTTACGCAGCCTCTCCCTTCTTCGGAGCGTTTTTATTTGCGGTCTGCCGTAAAATCGCCGTCGGAGAATTTTTTTACAAATACTCACTTTTTTATTATCTTACGGTATGGTAAAATAAATAAAAAACGGATATCGTTATGAGAAAAAAGATCATATCAGCCGTCGCGGCGGTCCTGCTTGCGGCAGCGCTTGCTTCATGCGGCGCGGCGCCTCTCTTGCCGGATACGACGGAAAAAGAAAATCAAACCGCAAAAATGACGGAGGGAACCGGAATGACGGATACGAAAGCGGCGGTAACGTCGGTCGAAACAGACGAGCCTTTGCCGTCCGGTCTGCCGGACGATATAACCGAGCAGACCGATCACGTCACGGAAACGTGGGTCGCGGTCGAGATAAGCTTCGAGACCGAAAAGGATTATAAAGACGGCGAGCAGCTGTACGTTTACATGGACGCCGTGTTTAGAAACAGAAACACGGGTACCGAGCTTATATTGCCGTGCTTTTATAACGGCGGAAAGGCGTTCGCCGTGCGCTTTGCTCCCCCCGAATACGGCGTATGGGAGTACCGGACCGTTTGTGAAACGGACGCTTCGCTTGACGGCAAAACGGGTACGGCAGCCGCAAATCCGTACAGAGGAAATCTGAAAATATACCGTCACGGCTTCGTTAAAACGAACGGGAGCAAATATTTCGTCTACGACGACGGCGTACCGTTTTTCTACCTCGGAGACACGCACTGGAGCCTCTTCACGGAAGAGACCGAGAAAAGCGGCGCCTCCGGCGGCAGGCAGGGCACGAAAACGCCGCATTTTCAGTACATAGTCGACAAGCGCGTCGAGCAGGGCTTTACGGTATATCAGTCCGAGCCGATCGGTCTGCACGCAAAGCTCTCCGACGGTTCTCTTTCCGAAGCGGACGCGGAAGCTTTTAAGAAAGACGACGTTTATTTCAGATACATAGCCGAAAAAGGCCTCGTTCACGCAAACGCCGAGTTCTTCTTCTCGGGAGAAATGAACTCAAAAGTAATGAACGACGACAGATATCTCGAGGCTCTTTCGCGTTACTGGGTGGCGAGATTCGGGGCGTATCCCGTAATGTGGACTCTCGCGCAGGAAGCCGACAACGATTTTTACCGTGAGCGCGGAGATCAGAAGATCTACGACTATACGAACAACCCGTGGGTGAAGATCGCGGAATACATACATAAATACGACGCTTACGGTCATCCGCTCTCCTGCCATCAGGAAAATACCATATACACTACCGTGACGGGCAAAGGCGTGACTCAGCCCGACGCCGACAACGGCGGAAGATCGGTTTTCCTGTCTGACGAGGTAAGCGGGCGCACGGGTCACGATTTCTATGCGTCGCAGTGGCAGCCGGATCTTAAAAAGCAGGATAACGGATTAGTGCCGAAGGATTATTACGAAAGCAAAAAGGTCGCGATATATTACGAGGGCAGATACTGCAATCTCTGGACGAAGGATTACGGAGCCCGCGCCCAGTCGTGGATTGCGATGCTGAACGGTTTTGCCGGCGTCGGCTACGGCGCGGCGGATATCTGGCTCTATAACGGCACCTACAATCTCGACGAGCCGTCGGACGACGGTATCGAAACGGTAAGCGTTGCCGATAAAGCCGTAAAATGGAAAGACGCAGTCGAATTCGAATCCGCTTATCAGCAGGGATATATGAAGCGCTTTTTCGAGCGTTTCGAATGGTGGAGGCTCGAGCCCGATTTCAACGACGGCAAAAAGTTCTCCTCAAAGCTCGGATCGCGCGGCAAATGCGTTTACTCGGCGGCGTCGATCGGAAGCGATCTGTACGTGATATATATGTACTCCAAAAACAAAGCGTCCGGATCGGTGTGCGATATGGAAAAAGGCGCCGTATATACAGCCCGGTGGTTCAACCCGAGAACGGGCGAATACACAGATATCGGGCGCGTTGCCGCCGATATCACCGACGAAAACGGCAAACCGGCGTGGACGGCGCCGGAACGCCCCGAAGCGCTCGATTACGTTTTGATCCTGATAAAAGAATAAAAAGGAAGGAACAATAAAATGAAAAAGATCATTTCGGCGATACTCGCCGTACTTATGCTATGCGCGGCTTTCGCCTTTGCCGGATGTACCGATAAAACTCCGGTCGAGAAGCCGGATACCGCCGGCCCGGTGCAGACGACCGCCGCAGCTACGGAAAAAGCGACCGGGACAGAGGCGCCCGAAACGGACGACGGCCTGCCCGAGATCAATTTCAATAACGAAGAATTTTACGTTCTCTCGCAAAACGACGCGAACAGACATTACGATATTTACGCCGAAGACGCCGACAATAACGACAGCGTCCGCGACGCGGTGCATCTGAGGAACAGAGCCGTTGAAGACAGATTCGGCGTTACGATCAAGGTCGAATTCGACACGTTTTCAAACGTCAACGCCGCGATAGACAGAATGGTGAAAACCAACTCCGACGAATACGATCTCTGCTTCGTACATATGGTACAGGGAGCGGGGCTTGCGATGTCTCACGATTTCGTCGCGTTTGAAGATCTCCCCTATATAGACCTCTCGAAGCCGTGGTGGGACAAGAACCTCAAAAACGGCTTTTCGATCGACAACCATCTTTATATGGCGAACGGCGATATAAGCCCGTCCAGCTTCAGCACGACCTCGTGCTTGTATTTCAACAAGGATCTGTTTGAAAAGCACGATATGGATCCCTCTCTGCCGTATAAGCTCGTTACGGAAGGCAAATGGACGATCGACAGACTGATCGAATTCACGAAGGATTTCACCAAAGACGTCGACGGCGATTCCAGGATCGACCCGTACAGCACGAGGGACGTTTTCGGTCTTACGTCCTGGAGCTACGACGTGCCGTACAGCCTTTATTACGGCCTCGGCGGCAATCTCGTGAGCAAGGATGAAAACGATCTGCCGTTCTACGATCCCGATATCACGCGCGATACGGGCATTTACGAAAAGATATACGAAACGATAATAACGAACAACGCGTATTTTGAAAGCGCCGATTACGGCAACGTCGGCAAGCTTTTCATAAACGGTCAGGCTCTTTTCTACGACGCAAGTCTGCTGCTCGCCGGGATCTTGCGCGATATGGTCGACGAATTCGGCATACTGCCGATGCCGAAATTCTCCGAATCGGGTAATTACCGCTCGTTCGTCAACGGCGCATCGAGTATGGTCTGCATACCCGCGTCGTGCCGCAATCTTGAACGCGCGGCGATAATCACGGAAGCGCTCGCAAGCGAAGCCTACAAAACCGTAACGCCCGTGCTCTATGAAACGTATCTCAAGAGAAAAGTCAGCCGCGACGCCGATTCGCAGGATATGATAGATTACATTGTAAGAAACCGCGTATTCGATATGGGCTACATAAACCTTTTCGACGGAGTCGGCTCGTACGTCAGGACGATGCTTTCGTCAAAGGCGACAAACGTCTCCGGTACACTCGCAAAATACGAAAGCAAATCGAAAAAAGCGATAACTAAGCTCATAGACGCTTATCAGAAAACAAAAGTCAAATAAATATAAAACATTTTTTAAAAATCCTCTTGCAAAATGTGAAATCCGTGGTATAATATATTAAAGCGATTTATCAAGGATCATTTTGTGTTCAACACATTGAATAATAAAAGGAGGGTAAACAAAATGAAAAAATTCGCAGCGATAGCGATAGCCG
>CACYEW010000208.1 GCA_902773455.1 uncultured Ruminococcus sp. | reverse complement strand
CGTATATATGCGTACGACGGACGAAATGATGGACGAGTTCTATTATCTCGACGAAGAAACGAGATTCGACGTCGTTGTGAAAAATACGAACGCCGTGGCGGATATGATCGAAAACATACGTCCGATACCGAAGGGAAGCTATCCTCCGAGCATCGAAGGCGCCGACGACGAGCTGCGAGATATATGCTATAAGAATATGCACCGTCTGTACGGTGAAAATCCGCCGGACGTCGTAAAAAACAGACTTGAAAAAGAGCTGAATTCGATATTTGAACACAAATTCGGCGTTTTATACGTTATCGCCAAAAAACTCGTTGAAAACAGTGAAGCACAGGGATATCTCGTAGGTTCAAGAGGCTCCGTCGGTTCATCGTTCGTTGCAACGATGTCGAACATAACCGAGGTAAACCCGTTGCCGCCTCATTACAGATGCCCGAACTGCAGGCATTCCGAATTCATTACGGACGGTTCCGTCGGCTCAGGCTTCGATTTGCCCGATAAAAACTGTACTGAATGCGGAACGCCTTACGTCAAAGACGGCCACGATATACCGTTCGAGACGTTTCTCGGCTTCAAAGGCGATAAATCTCCCGATATAGACCTTAACTTCTCGGGTGACGTTCAGGCAAACGCTCATAAATATACCGAGGTGCTTTTCGGCGCCGAAAACGTTTTCAGAGCCGGTACGCTCGGTACTCTCGCGGCGAAGACGGCTTACGGTCTGTACGTAATGAAGTATCTCGAAGATAACGGTATAAGTCTGCGTAACGCCGAGATACAGCATCTGGTGAGCATGCTTGTCGGAAGCAAGCGTACGACCGGTCAGCATCCCGGCGGCATCATAGTCGTACCGAGAGAATATGAAGTATACGATTTCACGCCGATACAGCACCCGGCTGACGATCCGAAATCCGATATAATCACAACGCACTTTGCGTTCGAATATCTGCACGATACAATACTTAAACTCGATATCCTCGGTCACGATGTGCCGACGAAATATAAGATAATAGAAAAATACACGCATACGAATATTCTCGATACGCCGCTTACGGATCCTCAGGTGATGAAGCTGTTCACGTCGTGCGAGCCGCTCGGAATACTTCCGTCGGATATCGACGTATCGGGTTCAGATAAACCTCTGAACAGCGGTACGTTCGGTCTGCCCGAATTCGGTACGAAATTCGTTCGTCAGATGCTTGAGGACTCTCAGCCTAAAACCTTTACGGACTTATTGCAGATATCGGGATTATCGCACGGTACTAACGTTTGGCTCGGCAACGCTCAGGATCTTATAAAAAACGGCATCTGTACAATATCCGAGGTCATCGGAACGCGCGACAGTATAATGGTCTACCTTATGTATAAAGGTCTTGAACCGTCGATGGCGTTCAACATTATGGAGATCGTAAGAAAAGGCAATAAACCGCCGAAGGTGCTGAAAGAAGAGCATTTCAAGGCTATGCGCGATCACAACGTACCCGAATGGTATATTGAATCCTGCCTCAAGATAAAGTATATGTTCCCGAAGGCTCACGCCGCCGCGTACGTTATATCGGCGCTTCGGCTCGGATATCACAAGGTCTATCATCCGCTCGAATTTTATGCCGCTTACTTTACCGCCGCTCCGGACGGCTTCGACGCCGCTCTCGTTATGAAGGGCAAAGCGGCGGTGCGCGAATGGATGGCTGATTACGAGAAGAAAAAAGATACTACTCAGCGTGAAAACGACGTTTATTCCGCCTGCCAGCTCATTCTCGAAGCTATGTGCAGGGGTATAAAATTCCTGCCGGTCAAG
Organism: uncultured Ruminococcus sp.; assembly: GCA_902773455.1. Lineage (GTDB taxonomy): Bacteria > Bacillota > Clostridia > Oscillospirales > CAG-272 > UBA1248. The sequence continues at coordinate 5,679 of CACYEW010000208.1, read as the reverse complement.
ATCGGCAAATCGGACGGTAAAGCGTTTTTGCCCGAAAACGGCAAGATAAGAATCCCGTTCGCAAGCCTCAACGGACTGGGAGAGGCAGCGGCGGAGAATATTGCCGAAGCGTGCAGAACGCACAATATCACGTCGATACTCGAGCTGAAGCAGTACGCAAAGCTTACAAACGGAGTTATTGAGATACTTCGCAGCGAGGGCGTTCTCGACGGACTTGACGAAACGAATCAGATAACGATGTTCAGCATATTCAACAATACCGACGATGACGATCAGTAACGGGTGAAGAAATGTCTGTAAAAAAAGGCGAGCTTATAATTCCCGGCGCTTTACCGGAGGGAACTGATCCTTTACCGCGTTTCAGACGCCGGACGGGCTTCTGGATATTCAAAACGGGCGAAGGCTTTCCCGCCGAAGCGGCGAAGGATCTCAACAGTTGTCCCCGCACTTTGCCGTACCGTATACAGAACAGATACGGCAGAGAGCGCAAAACGCTGCGGCTTGAAACCGTCGTGATGGAAAACGAATATATAAAAGCCGTGTTCACGCCGTCTCTCGGCGGAAAACTGTGGTCTATGTACGATAAAGAGCACGGGCGCGAACTGCTGATGTCTAACCCGGTCGTACAGCCGGGCAACCTCGCCGTGCGCGACGCGTGGATGTCCGGCGGCATCGAGTGGAATTTCGGCGCTCCGGGTCATACGTATTTCACCTGCGACGACGTATGGGCGGCGGCACTTACGGACGGCGGCGGAGAAGAATTTCTTCGGATATACGAGTTCGAGCGCGCAAAAGAATGTATATGGCAGATCGACTTTCATTTGCCGCGAAATTCAAAACAGCTTTTTTCTCACGTGCGCCTTATAAACCCCGACGCTGCGGATAAAACGACGTACTGGTGGACTAATATCGCAGTACCTGAGGACGGATGCACGAGAGTGCTGTCGTCTTCAAAAGACGTTATAGCGATCTGCGGCAATACGCTGACTTACGAGAGACTGCCGTATCTGTCCGTAATGCCCGGCGATCTATCGTATCCGATCAACGCGACGAGAAGCTTCGACTACTTTTTCCAGCCGGAAAAAGGCGTCGTGACCTCGTGGGAGGCGGCCGTCAACAAAGACGGTTACGCGTTTTACGACAGATCGAACGCCCCTCTCATATATCACAAAATGTTCTGCTGGGGCAATCACGGCGGCGGCAAACACTGGCAGCAGTACCTTTCCGACGGCGTAAACGGCGAGTATATCGAGATACAGGCGGGCATCGCAAGAAGTCAGATGCACGACAGACCGTTTCCGAAGAACTCGGTCATTGAATGGACGCAGTGCTTCGGCGGCGCTTTCATAGAACCGGACAAAATACACGGCGTCAGTCTCGACAAAGCGGATGAAGCGTTCAGCGGGACGATAGACGGGCTCATAAGTGAAGAGACTCTGTTATACCGGGATGTCGAATACCGCAGAAGCGCCGATATAGCCGTGACAGAACGCGATATCCTGCACAGAGCGAGCGGTTGGGGTGCGCTTGAAAATATGCGCCGGGAAAAATGCGCAGAGAGCAAACTGCCCGATACGGCGTATTTCCCGTCCGACTCTGTTTCGGATGAGCAGGATGAATGGTTGTTTCTGCTAAAGACCGGAAAAATGAAGAGAACGGATCCCGATCAGATCCCGGCGTCGTGGATGGTGTCGGACAAATGGATGAAACTTCTCGAAAAAAGAGATACCTGGAACGCACATCTGCATTACGGCAATATGCTTTTTGAGCATTGGGACGATTCGTCGGTTGCCGACAAAGCGCGGTTCTGGCCGGACGCCGGCAAATTCGAAAAGCTTGCCGAAGAAGAATGGCTTTTATCAGACAGATGCGAACCTAATATATGGGCCAAGCGCAATCTCGCGGAGCTATGCAGACTGCGCGGAGATAAAGAAGCGGCAGAGAAGTATTACGATCTGATATTTTCCGATCCCGCTTCAGACTGTGATTTTTCGTTCGCGGTCGAATATATGGAGTTTCTCAACGAAAACGGCAAATATGAAAAATCGTGGAAACTGTTCAAGAAGTTAAAACCGGAATTTCAGAATAAAGACAGGATAATGATCCTCGCCGCCTCATGCGCGCTCAGATTGAACGAACTTGATTACGTCGGCAAACTGTTCGAACGCGATCTGTCTGCGGTCAGAGAGGGTGAAACGAGCCTTACCGACCTGTGGTTCGAGTATCACGCAAGGCTGACAGCGCAAAAGACCGGCGTGATATTTGAAGAAAACCGTGAAAAACTGCTCGAAACAGCAAAGACGGAGCACCCTGCGCCGCCTCGGATAGATTTCAGAATGAGCGTCGGCAAAAACGTAAAATACAGAAAAACAGAGTGAAAAGGAGCCGTGTATATGGCAGAGATAATCTCGTTCATCGGCAGAAATATGTGGATCGTATGGATAATCGTCGGTATTGCCGTTATATCGTTTATAATCGGCAAAATCAAACAAAAGGTCAGATCGAGCGCAAATTCGCTTTTGGGCGGATTATCCTTATCCGATCTGAAATATGCGATACAAAGCGCGAAAGACGCGGAAATCCATCCCGAACCGAGAACGGTTTTCGGAGCTACCTCAATATATCTGCCGCAGATATTGAAGGACTTTCCCGATTTTCACGAAAGCGACGCAATAAGCGCCGTTAAAAAACTGATATTCGAGTATCTTTCGATAAAATACGAAGGTAAAGAAGAGTTTACCGACAGTATTATCGAGCCGGGACTTGAAGGCATGATAGACGTAACAGCGGCCGAGAGCAAGGTCACGGGAGAAAAGGTACACGCGGTCGCCATTTCAAAATATGAAAAAACGAAAGAATACGCGACCATAACCTATCAGGCGTCCGTCGGTTACTCGCTTGACGGGAAACCCCTTGAGGAACGTTACGCGGTACAGTATACGCTGAAACTCCGGGAAAACGATATCGAGCAGAAAACGCTGATATGCCCTCAATGCGGCGGCGCTTTTGACTCGACCTCGCAGACGGTCTGTCCGTACTGCGGCTCGGGGATCATAAGAGATACGATAATGTCGTGGAGATTCACTTCCATAGAACAATCGTAACGGAGGAAACGATATGAACCTTTTGAACGGCTTGAAAGAAGAGATGAAAGAACGCCCGCAAGGTGTTTTCAATCCGCATTTATACAGATGCCGCGGATATAACGCCTCCGCTGCCGGGTATAACTCCATGATCCGCGCCGACGGAATAAAGGCGATATTTACCGATCCCGAACCGTATATTTATAAGAACGATCTTATCGTCGGCAGTATCAGACCGTATTACGTTACGCAGACCGAAGAAGAGTCGAAAATGATCGCGGAGTATCTTTCCAAGTACCCGGAGCGCAATTTTATTCAGAATACCGACCATTTTGCGCCCGATTACTTTACCGCGGTAAATATCGGCGTTCCCGGCCTTATCGCTAAGATCGAAAGATCGAAGGCGGCGCATAAAAACGAAAAAGACAAGCTTATATTTCTTGACGCGATGGAAACGACGCTTACCGCTTTGTCGGATAAGCTGATCTCTTACGCAGATAAAGCGAGAAGCCTGATCGGTACGCCCGGCTACGACGACGGCAGACTTACGCTCATTGCGGAAAACTGCATGGCTCTTACGAAAAAAGCTCCGCAGAATTTCATGCAGGGGCTTCAGCTCGTATGGATGATACACAACTGCTTCGTTTCCGAATGCCGCTACGCGATGGCTATCGGAAGGATAGATATGTTTTTATATCCTCTTTATAAAAAGGATATCGAAAACGGTACTTTGACCGATGAATTCGCAACAGAACTTCTCGCAAACGCGTTTTTGAAGATATGCGAACGCAGATATTCCGGCGGAGACGACGTGGTGAATATCTGTATCGGCGGAGTGGATGAAGAAGGGAACTGTTCCGTGAACGGATTGAGCTACTGCGTTCTTCACGCGGTACGCAACGTGAATCTTCCCGGTCCCAATCTTTCGGCACGTATTACGCCGGATTGCCCGGACGAATTCTTGGACGAGTGTCTCAAAGTTATCGGTACCGGTCTCGGTTATCCCGCTTTGATGAACGATACGGTAAATATGGCTGCTTTGTCGAGCAAAGGCTACGATATAAAAGACGTCAGAAATTACTGTATGGTCGGTTGTATCGAGAATTTCATAACCGGCAAACAGCCGCCGTGGTCTGACGGCAGATTCGATCCGATCCGTTATTTGGAAGATATTCTTTTGAACGGCGACGAGAAAACGCTTGACGGGATCGGCTCGATGGAAGAATTCATGCGTTTATATGAAAGAAAACTCTCAAAAGGAGTCGAAGATTACGTTAACTCAATGAGAGCGGCATCGTACGTGCCGGATCCGGAAAACCGCACCTCGCCGTTTTTATCGTGCTTCTGCGATTTCTGCATAGAGCGCGGACTCGATATAAATATGGGCGGCAGTAAATATCCGTCCGTACACGGCGCGGCTCTTATGGGAGTAGGTACCGTCAGCGACTGCCTTGCGGCGATCGAAAAAGTCGTTTTCGATACTGAATATGCAAAGCTTTCCGAGATCAGAGCCGCGATGAAGGACAATTTCGAAGGTCACGAAGATCTGAGAGAAGCGTGCATTTCGGCGCCGAAATACGGCAATAACGACGAATACGTCGATAAATACGCGGTATGGTATACGAAAACTCTTTCCGATATGTTCGATAATTATACGACAAACGACGGAGGCGCCGTATATACCGCCATGGCGGCGAACACCTCCAATATACCCGCCGGCAAAGAGCTCGGAGCAACGCCGGACGGCAGACTTGCCGGCAAACCGTTATCAGACGCGGCGTCTCCCACGTACGGATGCGACAAGCGAGGCGTTACCTCGACGCTTCTGAGCGTTTCCAAGCCCGATTATTCAAGATGCGCCTGCGGTACCGTTGTCAATCAGAAATTCACGCCTGCGGCTTTTAAGGACGGTAAGCGCGAGAAACTGCTGAAGCTCATACGCGTTTATTTCGATCGCGGCGGTCAGGAGATACAGATCAACTCGACCTCGCGCGAAATCCTGATAGACGCCATGGCTCACCCCGAGAATTATCCTTCTCTCGTCGTAAGAGTATCGGGCTTTTCAGCTGTATTCGTAACGCTTTGCAGAGAAGTGCAGGAGGATATTCTCAGCAGGACTCAGCACGAAACGGTATGACGGAACTGAACGTATCCTGCATACAGCGTTTCTCCACGGGAGACGGACCGGGGATAAGAACGACGGTTTTTCTGAAAGGCTGTAATCTCAGATGTCCGTGGTGTCATAACCCCGAAAATCTATCTTCCGAGCCGGTAACGCTTGAGTATAAATCCGGTATAAAAACGACGTACGGCAAAATGATGAGCATTGATCTGATCTTATCCGACGTACTTGAAGATATCGATTTCTACAAAGCGAGCAGCGGAGGGGTGACTCTCAGCGGAGGGGAACCGTTATTGCAGTCAAAGCAGATCGCAGAGCTTGCGAAAGCTCTGCAAAGTAAAGGCGTTTCCGTTCTTATCGATACAGCCGGATGCGTACCGTGGAGCAATTTCGCAGACGTGATCGAATTTACGGATACGTTTTATTTCGATTATAAAACGTCCGATCCCGAGAAATACGAAAAAGTCATAGGTG
>CACYEW010000207.1 GCA_902773455.1 uncultured Ruminococcus sp. | reverse complement strand
CGAATTGATGAGATAAGCCGCCACGGACGTGTCGAACACGGCGTTTATTTTCTCGTTCACGTAAAACGCCGCTTTCGAGTCGGAAAGAATGAATTCGTTCTTTTCAAAGAAATCTCCGGTGCATTCGCCGGCGTACGCGAAGCCTTTTTCGCCGTCGTAAAGATATATACGGTCTGTGATATAAAGTGAGAACGTTTTGTTTTCGCATTCGGGTAAAGCGGATATCCGCTCGAAAGCCGCGGCGTCTTCTTCCGCTTCGCTTTCTTCAAGCGAATAGCGCTTGATGAACGCGAAAAATTCAAGCTCGGTAAAAAGATCGTACAGAGCTTTTCCGTTTTTTTCTTTGCTTTCAATATCCGTAAGAGTCGCGTCGAGCGGCACTTCTTTATATATCCGGGCAAGCTCGCGCGACGTATACGCGCTTTCTTTGCCGTCGATCAGCTTCTGCTTTGCGGAAGGTCCGACGGGCGCCCCGTCTATATTCCCGTACAGAGCGTCTATGTTTTTATATTCGGAAATCAGCTTCAGCGCCGTTTTTTCGCCGATACCCGGTACGCCGGGGATATTGTCCGAGCTGTCGCCCATAAGGGCTTTCGCATCGACGAACTCGGTAGGTTCAATACCGTATTTGTCAAAAAATCTGTCTCTGTCGTAATTGACGGTCTCGCCGGTCGAGGCGAGCAGAACAGTCGTGTACGGAGTTATCAGCTGAAGCGAATCTCTGTCGCCGGTCAGAACGTAAACGTGAAGATCCTCGTTTGCGTATGAAGAAAGCGTACCGAGGATATCGTCTGCTTCATAGCCCTCTTTTTCGAGGACCGTAACGCCCATCGCGTCGAGCACCTTTTTGGCGTACGGCAGCTGCACCGCGAGCTCTTCCGGCATGCCCTTACGTGTCGCTTTGTAGCCGGAATACATTTTGTGACGGAACGTCGGCGCTTTAAGGTCGAATGCCACCGCGATCATATCCGGCGATACGGCTTTTATCTGAGAATCTATGATATTTATCATACCGAAAACGGCGTGGGTAAAAAGACCGCTTTTAGTCGTGAGCGGTCTTAAGCCGTAATACGCCCGGTTCAGTATACTGTTGCCGTCTATTGCGAGCAGAGTTTTCATTATTATTTCCTCTTATGAATTCATGAATTCAAGCGCTTCTTCGCGCGTCGGCATCGACGACGCCGCACCCTTTCTCGTGACCGATATCGAAGCGAACGCGTCGGCGAAACGCATTGCGTCGTAAACGCTTTTGCCTTCGGATAAAGCGCAGCAGAACGCGCCGTTATACGCGTCCCCCGCGCCGGTGGTATCGACGCGCTTTACTTTTCTTGTCGGCATAATTATTTCCCCTGACTCGCCTTTATAATACGAACCGTGAGAGCCGAGCGTTATGATAACGTTTTTCGCGCCCATGGAAAGCATTTTTTCCGCCGCCGCGGGAGCGTTTTCCGCGCCGTCGACTCTGACGCCCGATATAAACGCGGCTTCGGTCTCGTTTGGCGTGATATAATCGACGTCTTTGATCAGATCGAGCGCAAGATCGGAATAAGGAGCCGGATTGAGCACGATCTTCGTACCGTATTCTTTTGCTGTCCTTACGGCTTCTTTGATCGCGTCTTCGTTTATTTCGAGCTGAATAAGAAGGATATCGGAATCCTTAATTCGCTCCGAAACCGATAAAACGTCTTCTTTCGTAATATTCATATTCGAGCCCGGAATGACGATGATCCGGTTTTCTCCGCTCCGCCCGTCGACTTCGATCAGCGCCGTACCGGTATTATTCTTATCGTCGTATACGATATGCGAGGTATCGAGACCGATCTTTTCGTAAAGATCGAGTCCGGTCTTTGACATACTGTCGCGCCCGAGCTTTGCAAGAAGCGTTACGTCGGCGCCGGCTTTGTGAGCCGCGACCGCCTGATTCGAGCCTTTGCCGCCGGGATTGTATTCGAGAGCCGAACCGATGATCGACTCGCCGTCAGCCGGCAGATGGGGCGCCGTTACGGTGAGGTCCGTGTTATAACTGCCTATGACTGTTATTTTACGATTCTGCATTTTCAGCCTCCGCTTTTTCTTTTTTCTTTGCGATCGCCTGTCTTATATAGTAAATTCCGATCGAGACGAGATTGAAGGTCTCGGTCAGTATTCCCGCAATCGAACCGGCGACGAAATTATAAACGAGCCAGCACGGGGTCGTTACGGAGAACTGACCTATGCGTATCTTATCGGGATCGTTCGTCCACATAACGCCTATGAGGATGATATTGCCTATCGTCGGCAGGATCGTCAGCGGATTGCCGGAGTAAGTAAGCACGGACGTTACGGCGCAGTATGTGCAAAGGACCGACATCACGACCGGGCTTCTCGCCCATTTGTATTTCTGATGGAAAAGCATCACGATCCGTATCATAAGTCCGCCGATGTTCTGCGCCATGCCGGAAAACGCTTCCTTGTTTCCGCCGAGACCGAGAAAAAGGTACGAAAGCGAAAACAAAGTCGTTGATATGACCTGACACGTAAACAGTTTTTTATTTTCTTTGAACTGAAATGACAGTATCATTACCGCCGCGGCGATAAACCCGACGACTTGTCCGATAATCGATATTGTATTCATATACTATTCTTTCACTAAATCCGCGTACGCCATATAAATGCAGGGATAATCAAAAGATGAAATCTCCGTCCATAAGGACTGATTGCCCTTGAATTCGCCGTAAACGGTTATTTTGTCTCCGACGATATAGTTTTTCACGTCTATCAGACAGTTTCTGACGAGAAACACGACGTTTTCGTTATCTTCAGTTTTACAGATGTAATAAGTCGGATAATATTCTTCCGAAAAATCGACTTCTCTTCCCGTCACCGTAAGCGTGACGCGAACGTATGCGTCCTTATATCCGTCCGCCGCTCTGTAAAGCGTTTCGGCGTTTATCTCTTCGCATTTCTGCCTGTATTCGGTTTCTGTTATTTTCGTATTTACGTATACGGGAGTCTTTGCGAATACTCTGTTGAAATAATAATAGATAAGCCCGCCGTATCTGACCGCGATTATGAGGATCAACACTATAACGAGAGCGATCTTCACGATTTTTTTATGAGGACTCGTTATGAGCAGGATTATCCCGACGATCGGGAAGATGATCATCATCAGGATTATGAACCACCACGAGTGGTACCAGTTGATGAAGGTCACTCTTCCCGTATCGCCGCTCGGTCTCTTCCTTTTCTTCTGTTTTACGGCAGGACGGTTGCCCGCCTTCATATTCTCCGGGCACGGCTTGCCGCAGATAGGGCAGTTATCGCCTTCGAAATACGTCTGACAGTCGGGACACTTATTCAATTCGGGGATATCGTGATCGTCGTCGATATCGTACGCGCCCATCAGTCTGCCCATTTTATCCTCCGACTTTCACAACGCCGAACACGGCGTTTTCGCCGTTGATGTTCCATTCTTTGACGTAACCTTCCGGCTCTTTGCGCTCGACAGAATCAGCAAGCGTTTCGTCGCAGATCTGACCGATATTGCGCGTTACGATACCGTAAAGCGTATCGGAAACGGAAAGCGTCACGTTAATTCTGTCCATAACTTCAAATCCGGCTTCTTTTCTCATAGTCTGTATCTTCGAGATCATCTCTCTTACGAAGCCTTCTTCTATGAGCTCGTCGGTAAGCGCGGTATCGAGCACGACCGTAACGCCGAAATCGGATACGGATTCGAAGCCTTCGACCTTTGCCGCTTCGATAAGCAGATCGGCTTCTTCGATGAACATCTCTTCTCCGTTAAGCGTAACTTTGAGTCCGCCCGTCGCTTTTATCTCGTCCATTGCGGAATTGCCGTCTACGGTCTGCAGATATTCCCGGAAAGCGTTGATGTTCTTGCCGAGCTTTCTGCCGAGCGTTTTGAGCTGTGGCTTGAGCGAATAGGTCGTGAAAGCGCGCAGATCGTCCGTAAATTCGGCTTGTTTCACGTTCAGCTCGTCTTTTATTATGTCGATATAGAATTCGTTGAGCTTCGTCGGCGCGCCGATGAACATTCTCGAAAGCGGCTGACGGTTCTTTATAACGGCGGCGTTTCTGCAGGCGCGGCCGAGCGAAACGATATTGACCGCCTCGTCCATCGTCTTTTCAAGTTCGCGGTCGATGAGTTTTTCGTCCGCCTTCGGAAAATCGCAGAGGTGTACCGATTCGGGAGCGGACGCGTCGACGCTCTTTACGAGGTTCTGATATATCTGTTCAGCCATGAACGGGATCAGCGGCGCCGATATTTCGGCAAACGTTACGAGGCAGGTATAAAGCGTCATATACGCGGCGATCTTGTCGTCGGTCATATCCTTTGCCCAGAAGCGTTCGCGGCAGCGGCGTACGTACCAGTTGGAAAGCTCGTCCACGAATTTTTCCATCGCTCTCGCGGTCTCGGTTATGCGGTAGTTTTCAAGATGATCGTCTACCGTCTTTACAAGCGAATTGAGCTTTGAAAGCACCCATTTGTCTATGACCTGGAGTTTATCGTATTCGAGACTGTATTTCGACGCGTCGAATTCGTCGATATTCGCGTACAGTACGAAAAATCCGTATGTGTTCCAGAGCGTTCCCATGAATTTGCGCTGACCTTCGACGACGGCGTTCTTGCTGAATCTGTTCGGCAGCCACGGAGCGCTGTTGGAATAGAAATACCAGCGTATCGCGTCTGCGCCGTACGCGTCGAGAGCCTCGAACGGGTCGACGGCGTTGCCCTTCGATTTGGACATCTTCTGACCGTTTTCGTCCTGGACGTGGCCGAGAACGATGACGTTCTTATAAGGGCTCTTGTTGAACAGAAGCGTCGATTCCGCCATAAGCGAATGGAACCAGCCTCTCGTCTGGTCGATCGCTTCTGATATGAAATCAGCCGGGAACTGCGTTTCGAACAGCTCTTTGTTTTCGAAAGGATAATGCCACTGTGCAAAAGGCATCGCGCCGGAGTCGAACCAGCAGTCTATGACTTCGGGTACTCTGTGCATTTCTTTGCCGCATACAGGGCATTTGAAAGTGACTTCGTCGATGTAAGGACGGTGAAGCTCGATCTTCGCCGT
>CACYEW010000206.1 GCA_902773455.1 uncultured Ruminococcus sp. | reverse complement strand
GCGCCTTGTTTTTATGAATTTGTAGGCGTAGTAAATGATTATCGACATTATGATGATGTCGAGGAAATCGACTATACGCATAGCTCTCAGTTGAGACCACAGGTTTGAAAACTGTTCAACGAGGGTTGTTATAAACTTGCTCATTTCCGCACTCCGTAACTGAATTAAACGATTTATTGTATTATATCACATAATTTAATATTTTTCAATATAGATAAAAAAATTTTAATTAATTTTTATTTTCGGTTCGTAACGGCAAAAAGTTTTTTTCATATTTTCAATACTTTTTTACGATTACCACTTTATTTTTCTTCAAAGATATGCTATAATAGCGAAAAAAGGTAAAAAATTCATGGCTGAATTCGATATAAGACGCATTCTTGCGGATATAACCGTTGTGACCGGGCATTTCGGCGCGGGCAAAACGAACTTCTCCGCAAACCTTTCATCGGCTCTTTCCGATCTTTCACACGTGTATCTGATAGATTACGACAACGTAAATCCGTATTTCAGAGCTCTCGATGCAAAAAAAGCTCTTAACGGTAAAGACGTGACCGTGATAGCTTCGGAGTTTGCAAATACGAACGTTGACATACCGTCTGTCCCGCCGGAGATAATCGGAGCATTAAATTCCGTCTCTTCCGGTGACCGCGTCGTTATCGACGTAGGCGGAGATATGCTCGGCGCCGTTTCGCTCGGATATATACACGATAAGATCGCCGCAAACGCTCACGGTACCGTTTACGTATTCAACGCATACAGACCTCTCACCTCGACGCCGGAGGAAGCGCTCGGTGTTATGCGCGAGATAGAAAGCGCGGGCGGATTCAAAACGTCGTATCTCGTAAACAACAGCAACATAGGCGCGGCGACTGAAAAAGAAGATATCGAAAAGACCGCTGATTTTGCAGACAAGCTCTCCGCTTTATCCGGCGTACCTCTTCTCTGCACCTGTTATATGACGGAAAGCGCGCCGGAGATCTCCGGTAACGTTTTGAAGATAAAGAATTATACGAAAAGACTTTTTTAACAGAGGAAAGTAATATGAACAAAGTAATTTTCGAAACAGAAAGATGTAAAGGCTGCGGTCTTTGCGCGTTCGCCTGTCCGCTGAAGATCATTTCGCTCGACAGCGGCAAGCTGAACGGTAAGGGTTATCATCCGGCTTCGGTCACGTCGCCCGAAAAGTGCATCGCCTGCGCTTCGTGCGCCGTGATGTGTCCCGACGCCGTGATAACCGTTATAAAGGAATAAGGAGGTATTACCGATGTCAAAGGTACTGATAAAAGGCAACGAAGCGGTAGCCGAAGCGGCGATCCGTTCCGGATGCAGATATTATTTCGGTTATCCGATCACTCCTCAGACGGAAATTGCCGAATATATGGCGAAAACGATGCCGAAAGTCGGCGGACTCTGCCTGCAGGCGGAAAGCGAAGTTGCGGCGATAAATATGGTATACGGCGCCGCGGCTTCCGGCGTACGCGTTATGACGTCTTCTTCTTCACCCGGTATAAGCCTTAAGAGCGAAGGCGTGAGCTATATAGTCGGCTGCGATCTGCCCTGCGTTATTCTGAACGTACAGCGCGGCGGTCCGGGTCTCGGCGGTATCCAGCCTTCCCAGTCGGATTATTATCAGGCTACAAAAGCTCTCGGTCACGGCGATATGCATCTTTTCGTGCTTGCCCCGTCTTCCGTTCAGGAAATGGCTTCTCTCACGTCGGACGCTTTTACCGTTGCGGACAAATACAGAATGCCCGTACTGCTTCTTGCGGACGGCGCGCTCGGTCAGATGATGGAACCGGTCGATTTCGATAAGATCTCGTTTTCAAATCCTCCGGAAAAGCCGTGGGCGGCAAACGGTCACGGCGGAGCGCGTAAGAAAAACATAATCACCTCTCTTTATCTCAAACCGGAAGAGCTTGAAGACACGGTGCTTAAGAGAGCAGAAAAATATAAGCTCGTCGAGGAAAACGAAGTCAGATACGAAGAATATCTTTGCGGCGACGCCGATATAATAATCGTATCGTTCGGTATTACCGCGAGGATTTCGAAATCCGCAGTAAACGAAGCGAGAAAGAACGGCATCAAAGCCGGTCTTCTCCGCCCGATTACGCTTTCTCCGTTCCCGTCAAAGAAGCTCAGGCAGCTTGCAGACACGGCGTCCGCTTTCCTTTCCGTCGAGCTTAATATGGGACAAATGGTCAACGACGTCAGACTTGCGACGGAATGCAAAAAGCCGGTATACTTCTACGGACGTACCGGAGGCAGTATGCCTTCGTCCGAAGACGTTTACGAACAGATACTTGCCATAAACGGAGGTATGAAAAAATGATCGTATATAAAAGACCCGAATCTTTATCAGACGTGCCGATGCACTATTGCCCCGGATGCACGCACGGTATAGTTCACAGACTTGTTGCGGAAGTTATAGACGAGCTCGGCATCGAAAACGATACTGTCGGTATAGCTCCGGTCGGATGCGCGGTATTTGCGTATAATTATTTCGAATGCGACTTTATTGAAGCTTCTCACGGCAGAGCCCCCGCGGTTGCTACCGGAGTAAAACGCACACATCCTGATAAAATAGTTTTCACGTATCAGGGCGACGGCGACCTTGCCGCTATCGGAACGGCGGAGACCGTTCACGCAGCCGCAAGAGGTGAAAACATAACGATTATCTTCATCAACAACACGAATTACGGCATGACGGGCGGTCAGATGGCTCCTACAACGATGCCGGGTCAGGTAACGACTACGTCGCCTTACGGAAGACAGAAACTTATACAGGGAAATCCCATACACGTCTGCGAGATGCTGTCCACGCTCGACGGCGTCGCGTATGCGGAAAGAGTAGCCGTAAACAACGTAAAGAACGTAAGAGCCGCAAAACGCGCGATTAAGAAAGCGTTTCAGAATCAGATAGACAAAAAAGGTCTTTCTATCGTTGAAGTTCTTTCGACCTGCCCCACCAACTGGGGACTTTCGCCCGTTGACGCGTTGAAATTCGTTGATGAAAAAATGATTCCGTTCTATCCGCTCGGCGTATACGCCGACAGAAACGCGATGGGAGGCGATGAAAATGACTGAAAAAATCATACTCGCCGGATTCGGCGGTCAGGGCATACTCTTCTCCGGCAAAAAACTTGCCGCGGCAGGTATGGACAAGGATCTCAACGTCACCTGGCTCCCGTCTTACGGCCCGGAACAGAAGGGCGGTACCTGCAACTGCAGCGTTATTTTATCTGACGGCGATATAAGCTCTCCGATAATCAGTTCGCCCGATATCCTCATTGCTTTCAACATACAGTCTTACGATAAATTCATGCCGAGGATAGCTCCCGGAGGAATGCTCTTTGCAGACAGTACGCTGATCGACAAAAAGCCGGATCGCACGGATATAACTTCGTATTTCATTCCCGCGACTGAAATAGCGAACGAAATGAATATGAACAAAATGGCGAACGTCGTTATGCTCGGCTTCTTTATCGCAAAAACGGGACTTTTCGACCGTGATTATTTCAGGTCATGCATTACCGATTCTCTGCCCGCATCAAAAGCCGCATTGCGCGAAGCGAACGGCAAAGCCTACGACGCAGGCGTTTCATACGCCGAAAAGGTCTGATATGAGTAAAAGTAAATATAATAAATTCGTGCGTACGGTCAAAAAGCTTTTCGGCGTTGATCACCGTGACTATTTCAACAGCGCGATTATCGTCGCAGCCGGGTTGAGCGAACGCATGAAGCTGCCGGATAACGCCACTAAGCAGATGATCGAGATCTGCGGAATTCCCGTCATCGTTCGTACCGTGCTGCAATTCGAGGCGTGCGAGGATATAGACGAGATAGTTCTCGTGGTAAGAAAAGACGAATTCGAGCTTTATAAAAAATTCTATAAAGAGTACGGATTCAAAAAAGTCACGCATATCGTTGAAGGCGGCGAAACGAGACAAAAGTCCGTTCTGAACGGATTGCGCAAGGTGAATCCGGAAGCGGATTACGTATCTATCCACGACGGGGCAAGATGCCTTATTACACCGAAGCAAATATCCGAGGTATGCACCTGGGCGTATCATTACGGCGCGGCGACAGCCGCTCAGAAGCCTACCGACACGCTGAAACGCTGCGACGGCGCTTTCATCAAGGAGACCGTCGACAGAGATACGATATATCAGGCTACGACCCCTCAGATATTCAAATACGATATGTATCGGGCGGCCGCGTATTCTGCTAAGAAAGAGGATATAAAGGCTACCGACGACAATTCTCTCGTTGAAAGACTGAATTTCAAGATCTATATCTGCGATCTCGGATATCAGAACATCAAGATCACTAATCCCGAGGATCTGTATATCGCCGAAGCGATTTTAAGAAAAAGGGAGGAAGAAGATGGCTGACCGTATAGGGCACGGATATGACGTTCACCGTCTTGTGACCGGAAGAAAACTCATTCTCGGCGGCGTTTGTATCCCGTATGAAAAAGGACTCGACGGTCATTCCGACGCCGACGTTCTCGTTCACGCTGTATGCGACGCTCTGCTCGGCGCGGCGGCTATGAAAGACATAGGGTATCATTTCCCTGACAGCGACGAAAAGTACCGCGGCATAGACAGTATGCTGCTGCTTCGCGAAGTTAAAAAAAAGCTTATCGAAAACGGTTACTGTGTCGGAAATATCGACGCGACCGTTATAGCACAGGCCCCGAAGCTTTCTCCTTATATCGATACAATGATCGGCAATATAGCCGATACGCTCGGTATTGAAAGCGACCGCGTAAACGTAAAAGCCACTACAGAGGAACGTCTCGGATTTACCGGCTCCGGTGAAGGTATCGCGGCTCATTGCGTCTGCATCATCAGAAAAAGCGATTGATTTTTTATAACATTAAATTTGGAGCTTTGTTAAAAAGCTCCTTATTTATTTGAAAAATGGTTAAATACTTATTTGATAATTGAAAACTTTTTTTGAAATTGCGCTTGCATTTTCGCTTTTTTTATGTTATAATAAAAACGTAATGTATAATATGCGATATTTTTGCTTTTACGAATTTCTCATTTACGGAGGTCCCTTGAAATGGATTCAACGCAGAACGCCAGACTGCTCAAACTGAAAAGAGACGCGTTTGACCGTTATTATTCCAATCTGAACGAAGCGCAGCGCAAAGCCGTCTATACAGTCGACGGTCCTCTTCTTGTGCTTGCCGGCGCAGGCACGGGCAAAACGACCGTGTTGGTAAACAGAATAGCACATATCCTTAATTTCGGCGACGCGTATACGACCGATTCGATACCGGACGGTATCACCGAAAAGGATATCGAAGCTCTCGGCCGCGCATCTTCTCTTTCTTCCGAAGATCTGTTTGACGTTCTTCTCAAATTTGCTCATAACAAATGCCCCGCGTATAACGTTCTTGCCATAACGTTCACGAATAAAGCTGCGAATGAAATGAAAACGAGACTTCGCGGCAAGCTGAACGAGAGCTACGACGATATGTGGGTCGGTACGTTTCATTCCGTATGCGTCAGGATCCTGCGTGCAAACGCTGAACGGCTCGGATTTACGAAGACTTTCACGATATACGACGCCGAAGACAGCAAGAAAATGATCGCGGAATGTATGTCTCTTCTGAATATCGACGACAAGATGCTTCCCGTATCCAACGTCGCTCACAGAATAAGCCGTGAAAAAGACAGACTCGTGGAACCTGCGGAGTTTACCGAAGAATCGCAAAACGATTTCAGAGATTCTCAGATCGCTACCATTTACGAGCTGTATCAGCATAAAATGAAAAACAGCAACGCCATGGATTTTGACGATCTAATTCTCTACACAGTCAAGCTTTTCAGCGATAATCCGGACGTCCTCAATAAGTATTCCGGAAAATTCAGATATATAAGCGTAGACGAGTATCAGGATACAAACTACGCTCAGTATCAGCTCGTCAAGCTGCTCTCTTCCGTACATAAGAACATTATGGCTGTCGGCGACGACGATCAGAGCATATATAAATTCCGCGGCGCAACGATCAAAAACATACTCAATTTCGATAAAATATTCCCCTCGTGCAGCGTTATAAAGCTTGAAGAAAACTACCGTTCCACGAAAAATATCCTTGACGCCGCCAATTCCGTCATACGCAATAATAAGAGCAGAAAAGGAAAAGAGCTTTTTACAAGAAAAGACGGCGGCGAAAAAGTACGTATCAAAAAGCTTTACAATCAGCTTGAAGAAGCAAAATTCATAATAAACACGATAAAAGAAAAATCCGTAAGGCAAAACAGACCTTATTCCGATTTTGCCGTTCTTTACAGAACGAACGCCCAGGCTAACGCCGTGCAGACCGCTTTCGGTAAAAGCGGCATACCGTTCCGCGTTATCGGCGGCAGACGTTTCTATGAAAAGAAAGAGATCAAAGACGTTATAGCTTATATGACGGTCATCAACAATCCCGCCGACGATCAGAGACTTCTCCGCATAATTAACGAACCCAAGAGAAAAATAGGCGAATCGACCATAGAAGCAATAAAAACGATCGCCGAAGAACAGGAAACGGATCTCTTCAACGTGATGATGAGATCGTCGGATATTCCCGCTTTATCAAAAGTCGGCTCAAAGCTGTCGAAGTTTACCGATATCATAATCGAACTCAAGTCGCTTTGCGATACCGTCCCGTTATCTGAATTTCTCGAAAACGTACTCGACAGAACAGGTTACAGAGACATGCTTCTCCAAAGCGGTCTTGAGGAAGACAAAGACCGTCTTGACAATATCGAAGAATTAAAATCCTCTATGATCCAATACGAACTGGAAGACGTTTCTCCGTCGCTTGAAGGATTTTTACAGAGTATTTCTCTTATCACCGATATAGATAACTATGACACGAACGCAAACGCGGTCGTGATGATGACCATACACAGCGCAAAAGGTCTTGAATTTCCGGTCGTATTCGTGCCGGGTATGGAGGAAGGGATATTCCCCGCTCAGCAGTCCGTTAACGATCCGAGCGAGATCGAGGAAGAAAGAAGACTTGCATACGTCGCCATCACGCGCGCCAAGGAAGAGCTGTTTCTTTCCCATTGCAACGAGCGTATGCTTTACGGCAGAACGTCGTACAATCCCGTTTCACGCTTTGTGGAAGAGATATCGCCCGAAGCGACCGATTCAGTTCGTTCAAAGAAGATCAACGTAGCCGAACAGATGAATTCGTCTCAGGGAAAACGCAAGCATATCCTTTCAAGCGAAATACTTATGGATTCCGCCGCGATCGGAAACGTAGGAAAAACGAAAGGGTACGAAACGTTTACCGAAGGCGACCGCGTTTCTCATATGACTTTCGGCGTCGGTACCGTAATCAAAGCTACCGTAATGGGCGCGGATACGATGTATGAGATCAACTTTGACGATCACGGCAAAAAACGCCTGATGGCAACCTATGCGAAACTGACGAAAGCGTAATAATAATCCCCGAAGCGAAACTTCGGGGAGATTTATTAAGATTTATTAACGCATTTTCAAAAGCGATTAAGATTTATTAAAAATCGCAAAACGTTATTGACTATTAGAAAAAAATATGTATAATCATAATCAAGAACAGCAACGCTGTAAATATATGAAAAGGAGATAAATGAAATGGATTGGGGATTGATCATCATAATCGCCGTTATTGTGATCGTACTGCTTCTGATCATCTCGGCTTGCTATAAAAAAGCGCCGCCGACTGAAGCGCTCGTTATCACAGGTATCGGCCATAAGGAACCGAAGGTCATTTCCGGTAAAGGCGCTATCGTCATTCCGGTACTTCAGAGAGTAGACCACCTTCTTATGAGAATAATGAAGGTCGACGTAAAAACGCCTCAGACCGGCGTCAAGACAAAGGAAGGCGTTCCGCTCTGGCTCGACGCGGTAGTTACGATCCAGGTGTATGCGAACAGCTCCACCGTCACCGATAAGGAGATCGAATCAGCCGGATGCAAATCAAGAAAAGAATACATCACGATGCGTCAGCAGGCGGCGATATCGAACTTCCTCGGCTACAACGAAGATACGATCAGCGCAAAGGTAAACGACGTATTGCAGGGCAACCTCCGTGAGATCGTCGCTACGATGACCGTAATGGACGTTCTTACAAAACGTAAAGAGTTCGCCGAAAGCGTGATCGAAAACGCGCGTCCCGACCTTGCGAAAATGGGTCTTGAAGTCGTAACGTTCAATATTCAGGACATTCAGGACGCCGTCGACGCGTGCGGATCGAGGCACGGCGTAGTCGAAGCGATAGGCGTTCAGAGAGAAATGGAAGTCAAACGCGACGCCGAAGAAGCGAGAGCCGTAGCGATGAGAGATATCGAGGTCGCAAAAGCGAACGCCGAAAGAGAGACCGCTGAAAAACGCGCTGAAGCTCAGAAGCTCACCGCTGAAGCAAACACGTCCCTCGCTCTGCGCCAGGCGGAGCTCAAAGCGCAGGCAGACAGAGCGGCGGCAGACGCCGCGGCAGCCGGTCAGATCCAGATCCAGGTGCAGGAGAAGATCAGAAAGCAGGCTGAAGCGGACGTTGCGATAGCAGCGCAGGAAAAAGAAATACTTCGCGCCGAAAAAGAAGCGGAAGTAAAACAGAGACAGCTCGACGCCGAAGTGCGTAAGAAAGCCGACGCAGATAAATATCAGGCTGAAAAACGCGCGGAAGCCGAGAAATACGCGGCTGAACAGAGAGCGGCGGCGCTGAAGGTACAGCGTCAGCTCGAAGCGGAAGCAAAGCTGATCGAAGTTCAGCGTGAAGCTGAAGCGAAGAAAGTTGCCGCAGAAGCGATGCTTTTCGAAGCCGAAAAGAAAGCCGAAGGTATCAGGCAGGTCGGTGAAGCCGAAGCCGTCGCGATCCAGGCAAAGGCGGTTGCGGAAGCCGAAGGTATCGACAAGAAAGCGGAAGCCATGAAGAAATACGGCGAAGCCGCAGTTATCGAAATGGTAATGAAAGCTCTGCCGGAGATCGCAAAGAACGTTGCGGAGCCTCTGTCGAAGGTCGATAAGATCACGATGTACGGCGAAGGCAATACTGCGAAGCTCGTTGAAGATATCGTAAAATCGACGACTCAGATCTCGAGCGGTATAACCGAAGGTATGGGCATAGATCTCAAGACCCTGCTTCTCGGCATACTCGGCGGCAAAATAGGCGCCGCGCCAGTAGAGATCAAAACAGACTCCGATAAATAATTACTAAAAGGAGAACGCTCCCCCGCTCCGGTCAACACACCGGGACGGGGGTAATTTATGGAAAACAAAACAAAAAGCGCCTTATATAAAATCGTATCGGCTTTGATCGCCGCGCTGATCATATTTCTTTTTTCGTTTTTTGCATATATCGCATCTGAATACTACGTGCAAAGATTTGATGGAAATCTGACCGATACGGCGGTCAATATAATCAAAACGATCGTATACGTTTTGATATACGTATCCGTACTCGATTTCTTTATATATAATAACAAATAAAACAAATCGGCATGGAAAGATAACGGTAAGCCGGCATATCTTTCATTTATAATGTGGGATATGTGGCTTGAGGCTGCGCTGATGTTTTTATTGCTTCATAAGAACGGTCTTGCG
>CACYEW010000205.1 GCA_902773455.1 uncultured Ruminococcus sp. | reverse complement strand
CGCGATCTCGTGTTCCGCTTCTTCATCCTCGTAAAATCTGCCGCATTTGACGCAGTAGTAATGCGCTTCCCAGCCTTCGTGTTCACACCCGGGGGCGTACGCCTCTTCATACGTCAGATCGTGAGTATGCGGAACGCCTGTACCGGTGACCGTCAGCTCAAACGGCATATCGTCGCAGCCCCATACGCCGAAGCAGGCGGATCCGTCTTCCCACGGGTCGACCGTCATTTCCCACGGTTCGCCGTTGAGCGTGCCGGCAACGGTCCACTCCGTCATATCGAGTCCGAGGCTTCTGTCGGGCGCGACGTATACGTCGGAATAATTACCGACTCTCAGCGCCGTGACCTGCATGCCGTGATATCCGTCGTACAAAAATCCGTTCGTGATGAATACCTCGTGGTATTCCTTCGGCTGAGTTTCGGTCATACCCCATTTCGCTCTTATCTGAACGTAATCGGCGGGCATCGTGAATACGAGCGTCGTTTCGGTGCCGATGAGCGTTTCCGTCGTACCGCCTTTGTTTATCTCATCCGGTACGGGAAGCTTTTTCGTAAGCGGCGCGTTCTTTGAATAAAGGTATTCCTCCTCGCCGCCGTAGGTCACGAGATACCAGCCGTAGAAATAACCGTAATCTTCATATCCCTCGGTCGTCATCGTTATAACGTCGCCCGCGGCGTATTCGCCGCCCCAGAACTCCTCGCCGTCAACGTATATCGTACCGTTGTCGGCGTAAGCGTCGAGATAATATTTCTGATCCGTATATACGGGAACGAATTCCGTATCGCCTTCGATAACTATACAGTTGTTATAGCGGTAATAGACCCAATCGGGTTCTTCGATCTCGTCGCCGTTGACGAAGACTCTCCAGTGATCGAACACTTTGCCCGCCGGCGTAAGATCGTAATCGTCTATCGGGCAGACGTACGAGCCTTCCGGCACGTCGCCTTCGGAGTCGAAATAGTACGTATTGTCGCTTGTGACGCGGTTGAATCTGCCGCCCGTGACTTTTACGTGATATTTCACCTCGTTTTCGACCGTATGATCTACCGCTCTGATATAAGTCGCGCCCGTAAGCGGAGCTTCGTACGTGTTTACCGTTACGGTCTGATTTTCCGAGAGCAGTCTCCACGTCTGATTCTGAAAATCGTAGATCTCCCAGCGATCGAACTCTTTGTCTTCCGCTCCGTCCCAGCTGAATACGAGTTTATCGTAAACGCCTTCGTCGGGATTCTGCGGAACGAAGAAGACGTGCGCGTCGTTATAGTACCAGTTCCAGTTATCGGCGTAATCGACTTTGTACGAGCCGTTTACCAGTACGCGGACGGCGGTAGGCGAATCGGGCGTCTGCAGTGTGAAGCCGTTGAAGCTTCCTCTGCCCTGCTCCGTGCAGAACTGTCTGACGAGAGTTTCAATGTTCCCGATATTGACGTAAGCCGGTTTCAGATCGTCGTCAAGCGCCTCGTATTCGTCCGACGGCAGTATTTCCTGATACTTTTTGAAGAAAAAGTCCGTCGTATACTGAGTCGTGTATTCGGTAATATCAACGGTGAAGGCGGTGTTTCTGTCGTACGACATGTAATTGTAAACCTTACGGTCGTCATCTCCCGATACCCATTTTCTGAGTGTCACGCAGTCGGTGAAGCCGCCGAACTGTCCGTATACGGGGTCTCCGTTATCATCCTCGCCGACCTTCACGTCTGTAGCCGCGGCGGTATAACCGTCGTAATAGACTTCCCATTTGCCGAATTCGCCGGTCGTCGTCAAAAACGAGTCGGGATCCTCGGTCACGGGGATGCACATATTATTGTATTCTTTTTCCCATTTGGTCGAGAAATCGTACAGAGTCGAGTTTCTCGCGCTCATGGAATTGCCTAACGTAACGCCGCCTCCGCCTTCGTAGCCGTGGAGCGAATCTATGCTGTCGAGGCATCCGAGCCAGTCGTTGAAATCGTACGCCCAGCCGTAATACGCCCACAGATACTGAGGCATACTGCTCGTGCCTCTCGTCTTTGACAGATATATGGGTTTGAGATTTGTCGGGTCGCCGTCGTCTATGAACATGAATATAAACGTCTGCCCGTTATCGTTGCCGGAGCTGTACGCGTAAACGTACTGCAGAGCCCATATATACACGAATCTGCCGTCGTCGAGCGGAAAACCGTAATACTGCTCGTTATGGCAAAGCTTGCCGCCGTACGTTTCCTGATAACGTATGGCGTGGTTCTGAAACAGTTTTTTGAAATCCGACTGTAAATACCAGTAGGTTTCCTCGTGATCGCAGTAAAGGCATTTGCGGCTCCTTTTGCCGTATGCGCCTTCGGCGGGCGGCTCGATCACCGTCCATTCATAGCCGTAAACGTGCTCGGTGAGCTTCGGTATTATTCTTTTGACGGTCGTACCGCAGCGGCTGCAGGTCGACGTCGCCAAGCCCTCGGATTCGTGCGTCGCTTCTTTTTCGATTATTTCGGTCCCGAACCAGTGGTCTTCGATCTCTTCATACCCGCAATGCAAGCAAACGTGACGGCACCAGTCCTCGTCCACGTATTCGTAAGGGCCGAAATCGTGATTTCCGCCGTGGAAATATTCTTTTTTGTATTCGGTGAGTCCGGTCACGGGATCGGTCCTTTTGTAAAGATCGCCGTCCTCGCAGTATTCACCGGCTTCGATAAGCTCCCACTCGCCGAACGTTCCGTCAAAATCGGAAAATACGGGATAGAAATATACGTCTTTCGACGCTATGAGCTTGAAGCTCTTTTTCGGTATAACGTCGCCGTATATATCTTTCCAGCAATCGAACGTATAGTCCGGAAAAAGCGTTTCGTCAAGCGTGACGGTCACGACCGAATCGATCGCGGCGTAACCGTCGCCGTCGGCGCCTTCAACGTTACCCGCAAAAGCGACTACTTTGCATTTATCGGCGATTTCTTCGGTCTGATCTGCCGGTTCGTCGGCTGACGCCGAAAACGGGACGGCGCAGAACGCCATGACGGCGATCAGAAGCGCCGAAAGAATTCTTTTCAGCATGGAAAATACCTCCTCTGCCCGGACATATCCGGAATTATCATTCCCATTATATAACGAATTTTCAGGTTTGTCAAGCGAACGTGTGAAAAAGCCTGCCGAACGGAGGAAAGACGCTCCTTATTCCGGCAGGCTTCCGTTTCAACAGAGCACGAGCGCCGCCGCGCCCATTATTCCGGCTGAATTTCCGAGCGCCGCCGGTATGACCGGCACGCCCGGACCGAGATCACCGCCGAAAATGCAGGGGTCCACGAGAGCCTGTATCCTGTCGGTCATCGCTTTGCCCTCTTTACCGATGCCGCCTCCGATCAGCACGGCTTCGGGGCGGAAGATATTGCAGATATCGGCTATGCCGCACGCTATATATCCGAGATAATCCTCCACTACGCGCTTTGCCGTTTCGTCTTCGTTTTCGTAAAGGAACGCCGTTCTGCCGTCGACTTCGTCGGGGCTGACCTCGTTCATTCTGCTTTCGGGATGCGCTTTCATCGCGCGTTTCGTATCGCGGATCAGAGCCGTCGCCGAAGCGTACGCCTCGAGACAGCCGCGTCTCCCGCAGGTGCATAGCTCGCCGTCTTTTATTATGCACATATGCCCGAGCTCAGCTCCCGCCGAACGGTTGCCCTCGTAAAGGCTGCCGTTTATCACGATGCCGCCGCCTACGCCGGTACCGAGAGTAAGCATCACAACGTTCGAGCGTCCCTTGCCCGCGCCGAAGCGAGCTTCGCCGAGCGCCGCGACGTTTGCGTCGTTTGCGATCTCGATATTTTTATCCGTCAGCCGCCCGAGCTCCGCCTTGATGCAAAAATGCTCCCATCTGAGATTGTTTGAATATACGACCTCGCCCTCTTCTCTGTCGATCATACCGGGTACGCCGGCGCCTATGCCGCATATATCATCGGGCGTCAGTCCCGCCGCATCGAGCAGTTTTGCCGAAAGCCCGGCTATGCGCGCGCATACGGCTTGATCTCCGAGACGGCTCTCTGTTGCCGTTTTTCCGCTTGATATGATGTTTCCGAGATCGTCGACCACGCCGCCTTTGATGAACGTGCCGCCGAGATCTATGCCGATCGCGTAGCGGCGTACGGAGGTGATTATGAAAGACGTACCGCCTTTTATATTCACCGCGCCCTCTCCTGCCGGTACGAATACTGAATCGCCTTTTCTTACCGGCACGTCTCCGACGCTGCCCTCGCCGTCAAGGCAGGTGAGGCATTTGAAAGAAGCCTTATCGCGTCTGATAACGGCGCGGTCTTTGCAGTCGAAACGGTACGCCGAGAAAAATCCGCTCGCGCCGATAAGCTCGCCGTCCGTACACGCGGCGCCGTGATTTCTGCCGCGGTATACGCCGAGGTCGGCGCACGCCGCCGCCTCGGCGATATGCAATTCTCTTTCTTTGCCGTTTTTGTCTTTTCTCTTGTAATCGTAAAGGCGGTAGGTTATATTGCTGTTCTGCTGTATCTCGCAGATCAGACAGCCTTTGCCTATCGCGTGGACGGTGCCCGCGGGGATAAAGAACACGTCGCCCTTTTTGCATTCGATCTTGTTCAGATGATCCGTCAGCGTGCCGTCTTTTGCCGATCCGACAAGCTCGTTTTCCGTCAGCCTTTTATTGAACCCGAGATATATGAAAGCGCCGGGGTCGGCTTCGACTATATACCACATTTCCGTCTTGCCGAGCGAGCCGTGTTTTTTCGCCGCTTCGTCGTCCGGATGCACCTGTACCGAAAGATTTTCTTTCGCGTCGATGAATTTAACGAGAACGGGGAAAGTACCGAAGCCGGCGCAGTTGGCGCCGAGATCGGCGGGCGACGCCGCTTCGGCAAGCGTTCTGCCGTCCGTGATACGCGTCATGCCGTCGGGATGGAAAGAAAGCTCCCAGCTCTCGGCGCACGGAGTTTTATCGGTCTTTTTGCCGTATTCGGTCACGAGCTTTTCTCCGCCCCAGAGATTGTTTTTACATTCGGGTATGAGTTTTTCGATATTCATTTTGCTTTCTCCGTTTTCTCTTTTTTCTCATCGGTAAGCGCGAGCGCCCATATGAAAAACATAACGAGCGCCGCGGAAAGTATGACGCCGCCGGTCACGTCGGTAAGCCAGTGCTCGCCGGAGAACAGCCTGCACAGCGCCGCGAGCGCGGAAACGAGACAGCATATAACGGATATCGCCGCCGTTATCTTTTTATCCGCGATCCTGCGTTTTGCCGTGATCGCCGCCGCGAGCAGAACCGTCATCGTTATGAAAGTATGCGACGACGGGTAAGAAGCTTCGGCGGCTCCCGGTCTGTTATTTATCACTACTGCCTCGAACAGCGCATAGAATATCACAGTCAGAATATACAGAGCGCCGGTGATAAGTATTTCCGTATCGACCTTGAACAGGCTTTTTCGTTTGATCAGCTGCACGGCGCCGATCGCGGCGAAGACTGCCGCGACGATCAAAGCGATTATCATAAACGCGTCGGACGCTTTGTCAAAATAAGCGTTTGAGCCCGCGCTCTCATAAAACGATAAGTTAAGCGATGAAAATCCGAGAGCGCCGCCTTCATAGCCGGCAGGTCTGACGTCTATTACCGAAACGCAGACCGTAAACGCGGAAAATAAGATGAAAAGCGCCGATGCGATAATCAAACACTTTTTAGATTTTTTCATTTTGTCAAGTCCTCCGTTGATCCTTATGATCCCATTTTAAGACCGTATGAGCCTTATGTCAACGGATAAATATTAAATATTTGTTTATTTGCGCGTATTTTTATGTTTTGCCCCGAAAAACCGTATTCCAAAACGACCTTTTCACATTGAGACGCGATATGAAAGTTCCAAACGAATTAAATTCAAAAATTGTTTGCATCAAAAGATTGATATTTACGATAACGCGATATATAATTGATAAAAAATATACACAGGAGAAGACAGTATGAATATTTCTTACATGCATCCCGCCGATCAGCTCGTCATGTTCATGCAGCGCATATACGACCGCGGACTTACCACAACGTCCGGCGGCAACCTTTCGATCATGGACCGCGACGGCAACATATGGATCACACCGGCGTCGATAGATAAAGGCACTCTTACGAGAAACGATATAATCTGCGTCAAGCCCGACGGTCAGATCATCGGCAACCACAAACCGTCGAGCGAGCTGCCGTTCCACGAATCGGTATACAAAATGCGCCCCGACATACACGCGGTGCTCCACGCCCATCCGCCGGCGCTTGTGGCGTTCTCCATAGCGAGAAAACTGCCTGATCTCGACCTCATACCTACGGTCAGAAAGACCTGCAGCCGTATGTCGATAGCGAAATACGCCGTTCCCGGTTCCGACGAGCTCGGCGAGAATATCGGTAAAGAATTCGCAAAGGACGTCGATATAGTCCTGCTCGAAAACCACGGCGTATGTATAGGCGCCTCCGATATGTTCGCGGCTTTCATGATGTTCGAAACGCTGGATTATACGGCTAACCTCGAGATCTGCGCCGCAAAGCTCGGCAACGTAAAACGCCTCTCGCCCGAAGCGATAAAAATGACTGAAACACGCGCTCACCTCCTTATGGACGACTTCATTCCGAACAGCCGCTCTTCGGAGGAGCTCGAAGCGCGCCGCGAGATGATAAAACTCATCAGACGTTCTTATAAGCAGGGACTTTTCACCGCCACGCACGGCACGTATTCGGTACGCCTTTCCGACGGCAGCTTCATAATCACCCCGTTCGGTAAGGACAGAGCGTATCTCGAACCCGAAGACCTCGTCCGCATCAAGGGCGGTATGAAGGAACAGGGCAAGATCCCGTCCCGCGCCGTCGTCGCGCATGATCTTATCTACAAGGAGAACGGCGATATCAACGCGATACTTCTCGCTCATCCGCCGCACGCCATGGCTTTCGCCGTTACGGAAGCGACCTTCGATCCGCGCACGATACCGGAAAGCTATATCCTGCTGCGCGATATCGAAAAGCTCCCGTTCCCGGAGATCTACACCAACCCGAAGGGCGTCGCCGATTCGTTCGCACCGAACCGTCCCGCGCTCATATTCCAGAACGACTGCGTTATAGTCACCGGTTCGACGCTGCTCCAGGCGTTCGACCGTATGGAGGTGCTCGAATCCACAGCCCATTCGATACTCAACTCTATGTCGATCGGCGATATCGTACACATCTCCGAAGACGAAGTGAGCGACCTCAAAAAAGCGTTCCACTTGATCGACTGACAAACGTCGGACCACCCTTCCTGCAAAAACTCAATCACAAAACGGCTGTCTTTCCGACAGCCGTTTTTTCCGTGTGTTCACGCATTTTTCCGACGCCTTGATTTGCAACTTGCAATTTGCAATTTCTCCGCGCCCCCTCGATGAAATCGGGGAAACAGGGGGGAGGCAGAGGGTTTGGGAGATAGGAGGGCGGGGTCTCCCAAGGGCGGCGCAAGACGCAAAGAACGTCGGCTTTGCCGGCACCTTAATTTGCAATTTGAAATTTGCAATTTGCAATTTCCTATTTCCGATCGTTTCCCCGCGTTTTTATTGCCCGATATTATATTTCTTTCCGTCAAAATCGGGAAGTTTCGTCCTTTTATCGCGGCGGACGCTTCCGATCACCGCACCGGCGGCGGAGCATCCGACAGCTATCGGTATGTACCAGAACTCCGTCTTTCCCGGCGCGGCGAGGGACGCTATAACGACTGCCGCCGTATACATTGCGCCGGCGAGGAGACCGGACGGAAACGGAGCTTCTCCCGCCGTCTTCGCTCCGATAAATCCCGAAACGGCGGCGCATATAAGAAGCACCGCCCTGCCGAGCCATGAAAGCAGGCGCGGATCGTCAGAGAGCAAAGCGAAAGCCGCCGTCACGGCGATGAGTATCAGCGAAAGCAAAAGCGCGATACCGCAGCCGAGCGCGGCGGACGTGAACGTATTCGGTTTTGTTTTGTCTTTATACAAATTCATAAGGCAGACCTCCGTTTTTTATAACGATATGCCTGCCTTTGATATTTTATTCTTTTTGCTGTTCTGCTTCGCCGGTTTTTTTATCAACTCTCGCTATCGCGGATTTGAGTATGCGTATCTTCGTGCAGTCGCCCGACGTACCGATAAGGACCGTATCGTCGGTCATACTGAGGATCCTGCCGACTATACCGCCGGTCGTGGTTATCTCGTCGCCTACAGAAAGATTGTTTCTCATTTCGTTGACTGCTTTTTCCTGCTTTTTCTGCGGACGTATCAGAAGAAAATAGAACGCTACGACTACGAGCAATATCATACCGACCTGCATGGCGACCGTGGTCCAGCCCGCGCCTGCCGTCTGAGCTGCTTCAAGTAAGAAATTATGCATATAATGACCTTCCTTTTATTATGTTTTCTACATTATACAGATAAACCTTTGATTTTGCAATAGCAAAATTAAAATTAAAAGTAAAAAAATAAAAATTTCACCGCAAAAGTATTGTAAATCCGACTCTTATACTGTATAATAAGAAAAAAACGGGGTTTTTTATTATGAGAAAAGAAACGGGAACTCTTCCGTCATCCGACGGGACGCATACTCTTCACTGGTTCGCCTGCCTGCCCGACGGCGAAGCCCGCGCGGCTATGCTGATAGTCCACGGTATGGCGGAATATAAAGAAAGATACGAAAAAACGGCGTCGGATCTTGCCGAAGCAGGTATCGCCTGCTATTGCTACGATCAGCTCGGCCACGGTGAAACGAGAGTTGACGAGAGCGAAAACGGATATTTCGGCGAAAAGGACGGCGTTAAATATATTCTTGACGACGTTCACGGCATGGCCGGCATGATCAGATCGCTTTACCCCGGTCTCAAACTGATACTTCTCGGTCACAGCATGGGCTCGTTCATAGTCAGATACTACACGGCCGAATTTGCCGATATCGACGCGCTCGTCGTATCAGGCACGTCGGGCGGAAATCCCGGCTGCGGTCCCGGCATACTTATGTCTAAGATCTCCGCAAAGATACACGGTCCGAAATACGTCGATAAATTCATCGACAAGATCGCCATGGGCGGAAATTCGGCGAGATTCAAGGACGAAGAATATCCGGCTCAGGCGTGGCTTTCACGCGATATCGCGATCAGAAAAGATATGAGCGTCAAATCTTTTCCCTTCTCCGTGACCGGTATGAAGGATATGTTCGAGATGCTCAGATACGTTTCCGATAAGAAATGGTATGACAAATATCCGAAACAGATACCCGTTTATCTGTTCTCCGGTTCGGACGATCCGATAGGCGACTACGGCGTAGGATTTATGAAGGTCGTTAACGGTCTGAAATCCGCCGGGGCGGACGTTAAATACAAACTTTACAAAGACGGCAGGCACGAAATGCTTAACGAGATCAACCGGGACGAAGTCGTTTCCGATCTTGTAAAATACATTGAAAGCGTATTATGACCGTGCTCCGCGCAGGTAAACCGTATGGTCAGGATTGAAAGCGTCATACCGGGTTCGCCGGCCGATAAAGCCGGAATGACGCCGGGAGACGAGCTGATATCGGTAAACGGAAACGACGTAAGCGACGTTCTCGATTACCGTTTTTACATAAACGAGCCGCGTCTTACGGTGCTTTTTCACCGCGGATCGGATCTTATGACGGCAGTCATAGACAAAGACGAATACGAAGATCCCGGTCTTGAATTCAAGACGTATCTCATGGACGAGAAACGCAGATGCAAAAACGCCTGCATCTTCTGCTTCATCGACCAGATGCCGAAGGGATGCCGCGAGTCGCTTTACTTCAAGGACGACGACGACAGACTCTCTTTTTTGCAGGGCAACTACATAACGACGACGAATCTGACGGAGAACGAGATCGACCGCATCATAAAGATGCACCTCTCGCCCATCAATATTTCCGTTCATACCACCGATCCCGAGCTGCGCGTTTTTATGATGAAAAACAAAAACGCGGGCAAGGTGCTTTCGATAATGAAAAGATTCGCCGAAGCCGGCATAACGATGAACGGGCAGATAGTTCTCTGCAAGGATATCAACGATAAAGAGCATCTCGACCGGTCGATGAAAGATCTCGAAGGGCTTTATCCGGCTCTTCAGAGCGTTTCGATAGTTCCCTGCGGGCTGACCGCGCACAGACAGGGGTTATATAAGATCGAACCGTTTGACAAAGCGGACTGCGCGGCGGTGATAAAACAGGTCGAGCGTTTTTCCGATTCGTGCAAAAAGAAATACGGCGAGCGGATATTCTTCTGCGCCGACGAATTCTATATCAAGGCGGAAAAGAAGCTCCACCCGGCTTCGTATTACGAGGGTTATCCGCAGTATGAAAACGGCGTCGGAATGATAGCCTGCCTCTACGACGAGCTGAAGCACGAAATGAAAGGCATAAACTCCGATCTTTCCGGCGTCAGAGTCACGCTTATAACCGGTGAAGCGGCTTACGCCGCGATATGCGACATGGCGGCGGCGATACAGAGAAAAACTGGGCTTTGCTGTCTCGTCAGAATGATCAAAAACGAATTTTTCGGCGGCGCGGTCACCGTGGCGGGTCTCGTAGTCGGCAGAGATATAATAAAACAGCTTGAAGGCTGTGATCTCGGATCGGCTCTGTTTCTGCCCTCGGTGATGCTCAGAGCCGGTGAAGACGTGTTTCTGGACGATACGACTCTGTCCGAGCTTGAAGAAAAGCTCGGCGTACCGGTCGTCAGGGTAACGCCCGACGCTTCGGCGGCGTCCGAAATCTGCGAATACGCCGAAACATTGAAGAAAGGATAAAACAAATGTCAAAACCGACAATAGCTATAATAGGCAGACCGAACGTCGGCAAAAGCACTCTGTTCAACAAGCTCGCCGGCGAACGCATCTCGATAGTCGACAACACTCCCGGCGTCACTCGAGACAGGATATACGCCGAGGTGGAATGGTGCGGCAGGACGATGATCTTCACCGATACGGGCGGCATAGAACCGAAAACGGACAATCAGATACTTAAGCATATGAGAAATCAGGCGGAAATCGCGATCGATCTTGCCGACGTCATAGTATTCATGGTCGATTCGCGCGCGGGTCTCACCGCCGACGATACGGAGATAGCGAGAATGCTCAAGCGGAGCGGCAAGCCCGTCGTCGTCGCGGTCAACAAGGTGGATAACATAGGCGCGCCGCCTCTTACGTATTACGAATTCTACGAGCTCGGTTTTCCCGACGATCCGATAGCGCTCTCCTCCCTCTCGGGCACAGGCACGGGCGATCTGCTCGACGCCGTGGTTTCTTACTGTCCGCCCGACGAAACGGAAGAAACGGAAGAGAACGACGTTATAAAGGTCGCCGTCATAGGCAAGCCGAACGCCGGCAAGAGTTCTCTCGTCAATAAGATACTCGGTACGAACAGAATGATAGTCTCCGACGTTCCCGGCACGACCCGGGACGCGGTCGACCTTGATATAGAAAACGAGTTCGGCAAATACGTTTTCATCGACACGGCGGGTATCAGACGTCAGTCGAAAATATCGGACAACATAGAGAAATACAGCGTGCTCCGCGCACGCGCGGCGGTGGAGCGCTGCGACGTCTGCCTTATAATGATCGACGCAAGCGAAGGCGTGACCGAGCAGGACGAGAAGATCGCCGGTATTGCGCACGACGCGGGCAAGGCTTCCGTCATAGTCGTCAATAAGTGGGACAAAGTGGAAAAAGAAACGAACACGGCATCGGAATTCACGAAAAAGGTTTACGAAGCGCTGTCGTTCATGACCTACGCTCCCGTCATATTCATCTCCGCTCTGACGGGGCAAAGGATAGGCAAGCTGTTCGAGCATATAAACTACGTTCACGGTCAGTCGACTTTCCGCGCGACGACGGGTATGCTGAACGACCTTCTGAACGACGCGACCGACAGAGTTCAGCCTCCGTCCGACAAGGGCAGAAGACTCAAAATATACTATATGACGCAGACCGCGATCAAGCCGACCACGTTCGTGATCTTCTGCAACAGCGCGAAGCTCTTTCATTTTTCATATCAGAGATATCTCGAAAACCGTCTTCGCGAGACTTTCGGCTTCCGCGGAGTTCCGATAAAGCTTATAATCAGAGAAAGAGGCGACTGAAATGTATTCGTTTTCCGATATACTTCAATACGGTTTACTGTATCTGACCGATCAGCGGGGCGCGGCGGCGATCGTGTTCTCGGTCCTCGGTATCTGCATCGTCGGATATCTGCTCGGCGGGATCAATTTCGGCATAATCGTTTCGAAAGTCAGATATAGAGACGATATCAGAAAGCACGGCAGCGGCAACGCCGGATTGACCAATATGCTCCGTACTTACGGCAAGGGAGCGGCGGCGGCAACGCTTATAGGCGACGTGCTCAAAACGATCCTTCCCTGCTTTATCGGTTCGATCGTTCTCGGTCAGACCGGCGCTTTCTTCGCCGGATTTGCCGCCGTTATCGGTCATATGTGGCCGGTATGGTTCAATTTCAAAGGCGGTAAAGGCGTTTTATCGCTTGCGGCGGTGACTTTATACTGCTGCCCGCCGTTTTTCCTCGTGATGATAACGATATTCTTCATTATCGTGGCGGCGACGAAATTCATATCGCTCGGCTCCGTTATCTGCGCTCTGCTCTACCCGATCGTTTTAT
This sequence comes from uncultured Ruminococcus sp., assembly GCA_902773455.1. Lineage (GTDB taxonomy): Bacteria > Bacillota > Clostridia > Oscillospirales > CAG-272 > UBA1248. The sequence continues at coordinate 4,594 of CACYEW010000205.1, read as the reverse complement.
CGCGCTTTATCGGTACGCAGAACTTCGTTATAATCCCCGCGGCGGTGATCGCTTTCATAATCGTTTTCCGTCACAGATCGAACATCAAACGGCTTTACAACAAAAACGAAAACAAGATCAAATTAAGTGAAAAAGGGATCAAGCCGTGGATACTTATCGTTATCGGCGTCCTACTCACGGCGGCGTCGGTCGTAACGGTATATTTCACGTATATCAAAGGCACGTACGTTATCAAATACAAAGACGCCGGCGTCACATCGGTCCAGTACGGCGTGATCTGCGTTGACGAGCGGTTCGCTTACATGAAAGAAAACGGTATCGACTTCGATAAAAAAGAAGACGCCGACAAAAAAGCGGTGATGGCGGGCGCCGACAGCAGAGCGAGCCGTATACTCGTGCTCGGCAAGATCGCGTCCGAACGCGGATTTTCGATATCCGGCGCCGGAAGCGAGCGCGCAAAGAACTATTTTGCCGATAATCTCAGCGCTCTGCCCGGTTACAAAGAGGGCGACACGGCGGAAACGTACTGCCACAGAGTCTACGGCAATTCGGTCTCGCCGCTTGCGGTCACCGAACTGATAAGGCGCGAGATATACGCCGAGGAATACGCCGTTTCGATAGGCGAAGAAGAAGCCGAAAAGCAGCTTGAAGAGGCGATCGGCGAAGGCGAAAAGAACGGGACCTTCAAGCTCGACCGCAAAGCCGCGGAAAAAGTCGTCAATAAATATTGAGGTTTGATATGGCGAGGATATACCTTGTAACTTCATACAAAGGCGGAGTCGGAAAATCGACCGTTTCCGCAAATATCGCAAACAAACTCGCAAAGCTCGGCAAAAAGGTGCTTTTGTGCGACCTTGATTTCGATCTCGGTACGCTCGATCTGCTTCTCGGCTGTGAAGACAGGATGCTTTTCGATATCTGCGACGCCGTTTACGGCAGAGCCGACGCCGAAAGCTGTACAGTAAAGCTCGGAGCTGACAAAAATCTCGCTTTTCTCGGAGCTCCGTACAGATGTAACGACGAGACAGATCCCGAATATTTCGCCTCGCGCATAAAAGAGCTTGCAAAGGATTACGATTACGCGATACTCGACACGCCCGGCGGCAACACCGTAACGCTTCAGGCGGCAAGGCTGTGTTCGGACGAGGCGATAGTCGTCGCCACGCAGAATCCGGCTTCGATACGCGGAGCGGAAAAAACGGCTGACAGCCTTGCCGAGGCGGGGATCTCAAGCCGCCTCGTGATAAACTGCTTCGACGCTCAATCGGCCGAGAATTCGAGCCGGGCGGGAATCTTATCGATGATAGATTCGACGAAAACGCCGCTTCTCGGAGTAATACCTTACGACCGCACGATGATGTTCGCGCAGGAAAAAGGCGTGCTCTCAGACGGCGATACGTTCATATCGTCTCAGGCGTTTGAAAACGTCGTCAGCCGTATGGAAGCGGCTTTGACGCACAAGCGCCCCGTCCCGGTCTTATACAAGGTCAGGGGCATAAGAAGAAAAAAAGTCTTGACAAAATAACTTTTTATATGTAAAATAAATAATAAAAAGAAAGGCGGCAGAATTATGGAGATAGCATTGATAGCAAGCGACAAGAAAAAAGAACTGATGGCTCAGCTTTGCATAGCTTACTGCGGAATTTTGAGCAAGCATAATCTGTGCGCGACCGGTATCACCGGAAAATATATATCAGACGCAACCGGGCTGAAAATAGAAAGACTTCTGAACGGCAAGCAGGGCGGCGAGGAACAGATACTCTCCCGCATAAGCTACGACGAGATCGACGCGCTTATCTGCTTCAGAGATCACAACAAGGACGGGCTCAAGGAGATCGACACGAACCTCATACGTCTTTGCGACATACACAACGTTCCTCTCGCGACAAACATCGCCACAGCCGAGATACTCATACGCTCGATAGACAGAGGCGACCTCGACTGGCGCGAGATCGTAAATCCCTCTTCACGCTTCAACCGCGAGAAAAAGAAATGAAAAAAATATATATAACGCTCGGCGCCATTCTCGTTCTGCTGACGGCTTTGATGATCGTTTACAGGATCGAAAATCCGCCGCAGAGCACCCCCACGCAGGATTACACGCGGGTGAAAGCCGAGCTGCTGCTGCATAATTACAGGCAGGACGCAAACGAAGAAGACGATACCGGCATACCGGATCATTCGAAGATCTACGGCGTTATGATCGAACGCTCGCTTTTCGGTACCGAAAGCGCCGCCGCGGCGGATTTCATATTCTTCGACTGCTTCGGCGCATGCACGCGCCTCTGCTCCGACAACAGCGAATACCGCGTCGTGAAGGATAACGGGGAGCTTTCGGCGATCTCAGAAAGAGCGTTAGACGCGGCAAAGGTCATATTCGACGATACGTTTTCGCGCGCGAAAAAATCGAATTACGATATACCGCGTGAAAAAGAGGTCAAGATCTACGTCAGAGCCGGCGACGGCGTATATTATAAGATTTACGCGGAAACGGACGCGCCGGAAGAGCTTTTATCCGCATATACGGAAGCAACCCGGGCGTTTTCGCGCATTTCGGAATCCCAAACCGAGAAATAATGAAAAATCCCGTAAATATTTTATAAAAAATTATAAAAACCTATTGCAATTTTCGTTTTTTTGTGATATATTATATCTCACCTGTTGTATAACGGAGATAAAAGTTTAGTAATCATATATCGGTTACCTGATTCGGAGGTGTTAATATGGCAAAATGCAGTGTATGCGGAAAGGGAGTTACGTTCGGTCATAACGTTTCGCACTCCAACCGCAAGACCAACAGAGCTTGGAAAGCCAATATCAGAAAGGTCAAAGCTGTCGTCGACGGTACGCCGAAGACCGTGTGCGTTTGCTCACGCTGCCTGCGTTCCGGCAAGATCACGAGAGCTATCTGAGTTATTCCGCGCTATGAAAAAGGCTGCCGCAGCTGCGACAGCCTTATTGCCGTTATTATGAAAGATATTTTATTTATCAGCAAAAAAACGCCGGAGGAAATATCGAAAAAACTCGGCGGGATATTCGACGTCCGTTTACTTGAACCTTCGCCGCTGCTCGGCAAGCCCGTTTGCTGTCACGCGGATATGCTCGTCGCAAGCATAGGCGGCGAGCTTATCGTATGTTCATATTACCTTGAGGCGAATAAAGAGCTTTTCGGCGGCGTCGCCGTAACGGCGGTCGACGAAAAGCACGGCGAAAAATATCCGCTCGACGTACTGCTGAACTGCTTCGAGCTTGACGGCGCCGTATACGGACGGAAAAAGTCGGCGTCCGGGTATATAATCCGGCAGGCAAAAAGCTTCGTGAACGTTAATCAGGGGTACGCCCATTGCTCTGCTCTGATCGCCGGCGGCTGCGCCGTCACATCCGACGAGGGTATTTACGGCGCCTTAACAAAAAACGGAGCCGACGCTTTGCTGATACGCCCCGGATATATCGCCCTGCCCGGTTATGATCACGGCTTCATCGGCGGCGCGTCGTTTGCTTATCGCAGAACCGTTTACTTTTTCGGCTCGCTTTCGCATCATCCGGACGGCGAAAAGATACGCGGATTTCTTTCTGATCACGGCTTTTCGGTAAACGAGCTTTCAAGTCTGCCCCTGCTCGATCTCGGCGGCGCGGCGGTATATGAAATTGAGAATTGAGAACGGAGAGTTGAGAATGAAAAGAAGTTTAATAAATGATTATATACAGGCTCTGGACAAGCGCGGAAACACTTATCTGGCGGAAAACGCGGCAATATATTTTGAAATAGCAAAAAGCAAAAGCGTTCTGACTAAAATCGATCTGGCTGCCGTTCTTGCTCTTCACCGATGCGAAATCTCAAAACAGATTCTGATAATGCTGTGCCGCGATAAGAATTATATCGTAAGAGCAGAAAGCGTCGAAACGCTTGCGGTTCTTAACATGCCCGATACGTATGAAATAATAAAAAAAGCGGCGATCTTTGATAACAGTTATATTGTGCGCGGTTATGCTCAATACGGTCTTGCAGACTTAAAACTGAAAAAAAGTTTACGATCCGACGCCTGCGGTACGTTAAAAGATCTTATGCCGAGAGAAAGGCTTTTGCATAACAAAGCGTGTATTTCCGGAGCGCTTTACAGATTCGGCTGTCACGAGTATCTTGACACGCTTTTCGCGGCGTACAAAAAGACAGAAAGATATCAGACGAAATGCTGTGCGCTCGGTATTCTCAAAGATATATTAAACGAAAAAAACAAGGATTATATACGCGAGTTTGCCGCATCGGAATCTTCAAAGGATAACGTCCGCGCGGTAGACGAGGTCTTGAAAACTCTTTTAGAAATGTGTATCTGACAGTAGTTCTGAACAGTCGCCATTTGCCCTATCCAGCCGAGGCCCCCAAGAGATCAACGATCTCTCGGGAGGGATTCAGGGGGTTTGGGGGTCGTAAGGGTGGGGGACCCCCAAGAGCGGCGTATCGCGCCGCACCGAAGCCGCCTCAGTCGACGCCTCGATCTTCAATTCTCAATTCTTAACGAAATCTAATGACGGTTCGCCGTCATTTTTTCGTTTTCTTTTGAATAATCTCTTGTATGAGTATTATTCACGGTCT
>CACYEW010000204.1 GCA_902773455.1 uncultured Ruminococcus sp. | reverse complement strand
CGTCGATCTTTGATACGGCGTTGAACATTTTAACGTATTTCATCTGAATTTCTCCTCTAAAAACGCTCTCAGTTTTTTTCTGATCTTCGACAGGCGGCTCCTGACCTGATTTTCTTTCATACCCGCCGCGGCCGCAGTTTCGGATATGCTTTTCAGATCGTAGTACCGCAGAACGAAGAGCCGCGAAGCTCTGCCGGGCAGAGCTTTGAGAAAGCAGTTCAGCGCTTCTGCGAGCTTCTCTTCGTCGTCGATACCTTCGGGAAGACAGTCTTCAAGCTCGGATATCAGATACTCGTCAAATTCGACGAGTTCTCCGACCTGCGCGCCGAGCGCTTCGGCGATCCTTTCCGCCGTCGGATAGTCGGGACGCCTTGCTCCCGTCTCCCATTTGGAAACGAGGTCACGCGAAACGAAAAGACGGTTTGCAAGCTCTTCCTGCGTGATACCGCGCGATAACCGCAGCTTCGCTATGCTTTTGCCTATATCCATATCTGAGCCTCCTTTCCCGTTGTCATCATCATATCATAAACAGAGCGTTTTGTAAAGGGACAAAACGCACCCCCGAAAAAAGCAACGCGGCCGCCCGTCGGTAACGGACAGCCGTTTTGTTTATTCTTTTACAAGTTCTTCGAGCGTATCGATGACTGACTGCGGCGTTTCACGTACGCAGAAGCACGAGGCGACGTCGTGACCTATGAATCCCTTGAACATATCGGCTCCGACGACCGAGAGCATATTGTCCCAGAAGCCGTTTATGTTGAACAGCACGATCGGCTTATTGTGCCTCCCGAGTTTTTTAAGCGTGAGTATCTGAAAAAATTCGTCGAACGTGCCTATGCCGCCCGGTACTATGACGAACGCGTCGGCAAGGCTTTCCATTATGTCCTTACGTTCCGACATCGTTTCGGTGGCGATAAACTGCGTGCAGTGCTCGTATATCGGTTCGACCGTGTTCATAAAATGCGGAGTTACGCCGATTATCGTACCGCCGTTGTCGTGCAGGCCTTCCGCCGCGGCGCCCATCAGTCCGCCGCCGCCCGCTCCGTAGACCATGGCGTGGCCTCTTGCCGCCATTTCGCGTCCGAGTTCGTATACTTTATCCTTGTATATCCGGTCTATTTCGTTGCTTGCAGCTCCGTAAAGTGTGATTTTCATTATTTTTCTCCTTTTTATTTCATTATTATTATTCCGTGATATCCGGCAAGGGTCAGCTCCGTTGCGCCGCTTGCCTTCGTTACCTTTATCTCGTACGGATCGTATATAAGATATTCGCCGTCGAGCGTTACCGTGACCGCGTTCGTTTTGACCTTGGACGAAGCGATATAATATACCGTCTTATCTATATCCGTTCTGTAATACTCAGATACGAATACGCCTTCGGGTGCTTTGACGCTGATTTTCGAATTATAACCGTTTTTCAGTTCTTTTATCAGATCGCCTTTGAATATCTGCGGATCAAGCTTGCCGACGAGCATTTTGAATTCTTCGTTCAGGCGCCGATCAGTGCAAACCGAAGGCACGGATCCAAGCCATATTATCTTTCCGCCTCCGAGCTTGAAGCTGAGAAGCATATCGAGCGTTTCACAGTCGACGGCAGTGACGTCCGGCATAACGATAACGGAGTATCTTCCGAGTCCGGCGGCGACCGTCGCTTTGCCGTTCGCGCTTTCAACGGCGGCGTTTCCGATCGTTTGCCTGTCGATAAGGGTGAAATCAAGACCGCCGTTCAGAAGCGACTTGCACGTATTGACAAGATACGCGTTCACCTGCGCCGCGCCGGACGTACCGTACCAGTCGAACTGCTTGCCGTCGGGGATATAGCCGGCTCTCGCCGAGTCTATCGGGTAGAAAACGGCGATATCAGTCGTTGTGACGGCGTTTTCAAGCAAAACGTTGATCCTGCCGATATACTCGTTGACGGTTTTCAGGTCTTTGACCTTCATCTGCGAATCGCCTAATATCACCGTGAAATCGGTCGCTCCGAAAAACGTTGAAAGCGTTGCGCCGCCCGTACCGTATCTTAACTGATTGTTGAAGAATTTCGCGTTTGATACGGCTCCGGGGCTGAATTCAAGATGTACTTTGTTTTTGCCCGCGTTTTTCGCCGCGCCCGATACGTATTTAAGACACATGAAATTGCCGATATCGGTGGTTTCGTTCATCAGCGCGTCGGGCTCGACGTGAAGGATGTCGGCTCCGGGAATCGTCATCGTGCCGACGAGGTGCATGAAATCTCCGCCGTAGGTCTCGATCTGCCTCTGCATATTCTCTTCGAACAGCATATGACCGGAAAACGCCGTGCCGTGCGCCTCGCACCAGTCGGATAACTGTTTGAAATACGCTTCGCAAAACATATCCGAAACGGTCTGATAGAAATTTATGCGGACGAGCTTATCCTCTTCGGTATTGCCGGAAAACAGCGAATACAGATGATCGGTTATCTCGTAGCCGTACGTTTTTCTGAACCTTTCGGGCAGCTTGTCGCTCCATACGACGTAGTTGTTCATATCGCGGTTGCCGAGCTGGGGCTCGTCGGTGAAGAACGCTTCGACGATCGAAAACGTATCGCCGAATTTATCCTTATACTTTTCGTACGTCGTGTCTATGAATCTGCGCACCGCGTCGGGATTTAACAGATCGACGTCGCGCAGAGTCGTGAAATCGCCCGGATTTTCCTTTTTCTGATTCGTTATCCTTCTCGCGTACACATAAAGAGTATAATCGCCGCCGTTCTGAAGCTTTACGCTCTTCTCTTCCGTTTTTATCCCGACCGCGCCGCCGTTTCCGACAAGCGTCGCGCCGATAATGCCGATATAATTATCGGGAAGCTTATAATCTATATCGCCTTTGCCGGTGACTTTTATCATCTCCACGCCGGTCGCCTCGTATTCCGGGTGACCGTCGAGCACCTGACCGAACGCCTTGCCGCTCGGCCACTGATATTCGTCGTATATCCAGCATTTCATATTCAGCTTATCCGCCGCTTCGTAAACGTCTTTCAAAAGCGCGAAATCTTTATCGTCTTTAAGATACTTATCCGTGAAATTGACGTTCGATACAACGCCGCCGTAACCGGAGGCGATAAGCGATCTGAGCTTGTATTCATAGCCTGCGTCGAAGCCGTACAACAGTTTTCTCGGCCTGTACGCGAACGGCGGATCGGCAAATTCAGCTCCGAGCGGATAAGCCGAGAGATCCGGTTTTTCTTTTTCCGGCTCTTTTTCCGGTTCGGGCAGACCTTCGAAATCGCAAGCGTCGCCGTAAGAATCGAAAAACGCGTACCAGTATATTTCAAAATGATCGTTTGCGGAGGCGCTGTTTTCAAACATATCCATGCGGAGGTCCGTATAGTTGCCGCTCACCGGTTTGTCTGACGGATCAATAAAAAGCACGTCGCTGTCCGTCAGGTCGAGTACGATTATCTGATCGCCCGTTTTATTATAGGTGAATCTGTCGGTCGGATACGAATTGCCGCTTTTGAGTTTGTCGGTCCTGTATCTTATATCGCCCTTCATGTCGTTTCTGCTCGTGTTGAGAGCTATCACAAAGTACGGATAATCGTCGACCGAGAATTTGCCGTCGGGCAGAGGAAGCGTCATATAAGGATCGAAGCAGTAATCGGGATCGGAAGCTTTGTCGCCGCTCGGTATGAATTTTACGAGCATACCCTTTTCGGTCGGCTCGACTGCGACGTGATACTGACCCGTTACCGCGTAAACGTTGTCAGCGTTTCGGAAATCGATATAATAATCCGGCAGTTTGGGCGCCGGTTCCTCCGTTACGTCGGGTTTCTCCGTTTCTTTTCCGGTATCCGACGTTTTTTCCGCAGATACGGATGCAGCCGTGTCATCGGCGGCAGGCGCGGGTTTCTGATCGCAGCCTATCGAAAAGCACAGGCAGAGCGCTGCCAGAATAACCGGGAAAATCTTCTTTTTCATTCGTATTCCTTTCCCTGAAAGACGTCGTCTGACGCCATCTTTTTATCTATTTCATTCAGCACGCAGACTTTTTTCCCGCTCCAGAGAGGAGCGACCAGCTGATCCGCCGGAGCATCGCCCGTGAGTCTGCCGATCACCGTATCGGGCGGCAGGCAGACAAGCTGTTTAACCGTGACGGATACGAATCCGTCTTTTTCCATTGGCTTTATAAGCCCGTCGTTATACATCTTCTCCGCCGCGGTATTTTTCAGAATATAAAGCAGATGTATTTTAAGCTCGTCCGGATGAAGCGCCGAAACGAATTTCGCCGTGTTTATCATCTGCTCCTCGTCTTCGCCGGGAAGACCGTTTATTATATGGATCCCGCGTCTTATATTACCGTACGTCCCGAGTTTTTCATATCCTTTTATGAACTCTTCCGTCGTCATACGGCGGTTTATGAGCTCCGCCGTCGCGTCCGAAGCAGTCTGAAGCCCGAGCTCGACCGTTACCGGTATGCGTTCGGAAAGGCGCGACAGATATTCGAGCGTTTCGTTTTCGAGCGCGTCGGCTCTCGTGGCTATGCTGACGCTGACGGCGCCTTCATACGCCGCCGCTTCTTCAAATCGCGGCTTGAGATACGAAAGCGGAGCGTAAGTATTCGTATGCGCCTGAAAATACGGGATGAAATAAATATCCTCTCCCCATTTTCTCTGCATTATGCTCTTTTCGCAGTCAAGCTGTCCGGTCACGGTAAGCGACCGGCTCGCCGCAAAATCACCCGAGCCGCGGGCAGAGCAGTATATACAGCCGCCCGTGCCTTTCGTTCCGTCTATGTTCGGGCAGGATAAGCCTATATCGAGCGGAAGCCTGGCGCATTTTTTACCGAATCTGCGCTTGACGTAATAATCGTACGTATGATATCTTTTATTGGTGTCCGAATACGGAAAAGGGTTCGGTCTTTTCATGTTCATCGCTTTCCGGTATCATTTTATTATATGATATCAAAAAAACATTACAAAGTCAAGACTTGACAAGTTTAAATATATGTGATATCATATGAGAAATGAAATTTTCAGAGGTCGGATATGAAAAAGATGAAAATTACGGCGTTGATCCTCGCCGCTTTGACCGTACTGCCG
>CACYEW010000203.1 GCA_902773455.1 uncultured Ruminococcus sp. | reverse complement strand
ATTTTTCGGAACGCCTCCGCGCGGACAAAGAAGTCGTGACGGCGGCGGTCGGCTCTGCGTGGAACGCGCTCGGATTTGCCGCCGAAGCTCTTCGCGATGACCGCGACGTGGTCCTTGCCGCCGTCGGATATGACGGATACGCGCTTCAGTTCGCGTCAGACGAATTGAAGGACGACAAAGAGATAGTCCTCACGGCGATAGAGACCTACGAAGGCGACGTGCTCGAATACGCGTCAGAGCGGCTTAAGGACGACAAGGAGACGGTCCTTTCCGCCGTAAGAAGAAGTGAAAACTCGATCGGCTTCGCGTCGGAGAGATTAAGACACGACGGCGACGTCATCCGCGCGGTCCTTGACGAACATCCGGGTCAGTTTGAAAACCTGCCGGATGACGTGCAGGAAAACCTCGATTACATACTTTTCGGACTTGAAAGCGTCGTCAGACATCTGCCAAATCCGGATGATTACAGCTTTTTCGACGACTCGACAAGCGAATACTACGCGGATTTCGATCAGGCGGAGGAGAACTTTCTCGACATATACGAGTCGATACCGTCCGAGGCGCTTGAAGACGACCCGGATCTGAACGACAGAGTCAGCCGGCTCGCCGTCAGACTGAACGGCGCCTATTACAAAGAAGGCGATTATCCGTATGAAGACGTTCACGACGGGTTTCTATGCAGGATCGAAGCGCTGTGCGAGGAAAACGACGTCCCGTTAAACCCGATACTGAAAGAAGCGATCGAAGCGCTCCGCAAAGAGGGATATGAAAAGAGCGAAGCGAAATACAGATCGCTCGATCCCGAAAAGAGATTGTTTTATGAAAATCTTGACAGGTATGAAACGATCGTCGGCAGATCCGCGATGAAATACGGCGCGGAAGAACAACGCGAGTATCTCGACCCGGACGGCGGCTTTGTGAAAAACTGCATGACGTCTTTCGTGAAGGATCTCGTATATTCACAAGACGGACTTTACCGCGACAGCGAGCTATGGGATGACGGCGAATACGAGGTCGATCTGGATAAAGCGTACGGAGAGATCAGCTCCCGCCTTTCCCCGCGGATCAAGGTCACGAGAAATGCGCATGAAGCATACTATTCGGAAAACGTCACCGTAGACGTTGCCGACGGCATTCATCTGATCCTTGTCAGATCGGCACCGACGAAGATCATAGAGATATGGGTAAATAAAATCGATTCGGAGCGCGAACACGGCAAGCGGCTCTCTCCCGACAGACTCGACGCATTCTGCGGCATGGTCGTGCATATCCGCGATATATACGGAAAATACGAGGAGCTCGCCCTGCGGCGCGCCGAGGAGCTTAGAGATAAACTCGGCCTGTAAAGCCGGACGCGCTGATCCGGAAAACGAAGATCAAGCCGTACGAACAATCGCGCCGCGTTTTGGATAAGCGTAAAAAAGCACCGGAAAATTCCGGTATGAAGAGGAGGGGCGGATAATGAAGAAAATAAAAATACACAGCATAAATTATCATCCGTGTTACGGCGATATGCGCGGAGAAAAGATCTCGGAAACGGCGGAAGACGATAACGGTTGAAGATACGGTTTATAAAACAAGAACGTGAGCGCGGCAAGGCGATACCACCCTGCCGCGCTTTTTTGTTATTCCCGATCCGTTTCTTTGCTTTGTCGGACCGGGATCCGTCTATAATAATTCCTTCAGATACCGCCTTGTAAGACTCTCTTCCCCGGTATGCGGATCAATAGTCATTATTTTGTTTTCCAAGGTAAAACCGTTTTTTTCGATCACTCTTGCGGAAGCAAGGTTGTCGTCGTTACAGGTGATGAGCACGGGAGAAATGCGCATTTCTTTCGCCTTTTCCAGCGCCAGGGCGAGCATCATCGTTCCGTATCCGCGATTCCATTCCGAATAACGGATACCGTATCCGATGTGACCGCCGCGCAGCAGCAGCGCGTCGTTCAACCGATGGCGGATCGAGATCTCTCCGATAAAGTACGTTTTTTCATCGTCCGCAAGCCAGTATTTGTCTTCGCCCACCCGATCCGGGGGCAGTTCGCGTTCATTTCTGTAACGGTCGAATTTTTCAAAAACGTCGCAGGAAGAAGCGTCCGTAAAAGAATACGTTATAACGTTGTTTTTAACGTATTCGCCGTACGCTTCCGTATAAGATCGCAGATATTCTTTACACGGTACGATCAGCCTGATCATTGTATTTCTCCTTTGCGGATCCCGTTTTGGCGGGATCATTGTTAACTGTGACAAACGGATTTTTATTCTTTCCTTTTCACAGGCACCCAGATCGCGCTGTGGTAGTCGGGATCGGTCTTTTCTCCGTTTACACAGTCATACCATTCCACGTTTGCATTGCCGCAAAGCTCATACTCCGGATTGCCGGGAAGCCACTCCCGGAAGATCCGCGTGTTCACGCTCTGAAGTGCGTCCGGGATCGGACCGATGCAGTTGAACACCGCCCAGTCGCTTCTCGGAAATTCATAAACGACCATGCCTTCCGGTACGTCGCCGCCCGTATATCTTCCGGCAACGAGATACCGGAACTTTCCGCCGCCGATATCGTCGATACAGACGCCGT
>CACYEW010000202.1 GCA_902773455.1 uncultured Ruminococcus sp. | reverse complement strand
CAGGCGAGAGACAATACGTACGCGGCTCTTCAGCAGGAGGCGGTATACGCCGGCAGCGGCGTGATGCTCTCGGGCGAGGATTATCTGAAAACGCTCGATCAAAGCAACCGTATAACGTGGATAAAAAGCGACGGTTCGGTTCTGTACGACAGCGAATTCGGCGTGAACGCGGAAAACCAGCTCGACTTCCCCGAGGTAAGAGACGCCGTTGAAAAAGGCGAAGGACACGGTATAAGAAGATCCGAAAAAAGCGGAAGCGAAACGATGTATTACGCCGTGCGCTGCAAAGACGGCACGGTGCTGCGCCTGTCGAGACCTCTCAGCGCGATCAAAAACGCGTTTATCGCCGTAAGCCCCATACTCTGGATGATAGTGTTCGTTCTGATACTCGCCGGCGTTTTCGCGTTCCGCGCCTCGCGGCAGATAATAAAACCGATAAACGGGATCAAGCTCGACGATCTCGACAAATCGCAGATATACCCTGAACTTTCTCCGCTCGTCGACAGGATACGCGAGCAGAACCTCACGATATCCGATCAGATAACGGAGCTTACGAGAAGGCAGAAGGAGTTTTCGGCGCTGACCGACAATATGAGCGAAGGCTTCGTTCTGACTGACAGACACGGCGTCGTTCTCAGCGCGAACAGCAGCGCCGTAAGAATGATATCCGGCTGCGACGTCGGCGTGAATCTCGTCGAGCACGGCAGATCCGGCGTCTCCGATCTGATAAAGACCGCGCTTTCCGGAGAGAGAACGGATAAAATAGCGGAAGAGAGCGGAAGATGGAGGCAGATAATCGCAAATCCGATACTGTCAAGGGGCAGCGTCACCGGCGCCGCGGTGCTGACGATGGACGTTACCGAGACCGCCGAGAGGGAGAGGCTCCGCCGCGAGTTTTCGGCGAACGTCTCACACGAGCTGAAAACTCCGCTTACGTCCATATCCGGATTTGCCGAGCTTATGATACAGGATCTTGTTCCGCCCGATAAAATGAAGGAATTCGCGACGGAGATATACGATCAGTCGCACAGACTCATGATGCTCATCGACGATATAATCAAGCTGTCGAAGCTCGACGAGCAGGACGGACCGCCCGAAGCGGAGAAGGTCGACCTTTTCGAGCTTGTCTGCGATACGGTGTCGAGCCTCGAAAGCTACGCGGCAGGCAAAAACGTCACGCTTAATATCGAAGGGGATCACGCTTACGTCTGCGGCACGCCGTATTTTCTCGACGAAATGGTATATAATCTTTGCGACAACGCGATAAAATACAACCGTCAGAACGGAAGCGTTACCGTGAGCGTCCGAAAAGAAGAGGATCACACGGTGCTTTCGGTCAAAGATACGGGTATCGGCATACCGTTCGAAGCCCAGGACCGTATTTTCGAACGGTTTTTCAGAGTCGATAACTCGCGTTCGCAGGATATCCCCGGCACCGGGCTCGGTCTTTCGATAGTAAAGCACGCCGCGCAGATCCATAACGCAAAGATAACGCTCGCCAGTACGCCTAACGTCGGAACGGAGATCAAGGTGATCTTTCCCGAATACGAAACGCCTGAAACGGCGGAGGCGAAATTCTGACCGCATTTCCGTCACTCGCGAGCGAGTTCGCCAGATAGAATCTAAAGCTTTGAGGAAACTCCGCCACTATTCGCACGCAAAATTATTTGTAGGATTTATTGATATATTTCCGGACAATATAAACGATGATCGCCCCAAGAAAGACTCAAGAAAAAGGTGAAAAGAGGTATTTTATGACAATCAGGGATGCAATAGATTATTACAAGCAAAACTTCACAAAATGTTGGAACGACGAAAAATACAAATGGGTAGCTGTTAAGCATTTCCAAGACAACTGGGATATAGACTCGATAAATTTTGCTCCTATGCTTGAGGAGTCATTTAGTATGGCGTCTAACCTTCTTCAGGGAGGCATGTATTATGCCAATAAAATGATTTGCGAGTTTGCAAATACAGATCCCGAAAAAGTACGCAAAATGTTTCGATCATTATATGATGAAAGTACACCACTTGCAGAGAGAAT
>CACYEW010000201.1 GCA_902773455.1 uncultured Ruminococcus sp. | reverse complement strand
TCCGTTTCGGCTTCGCTCACAAAAATTGTGTTCTCTCCGTCTTTTATTTCTATTTTATGACCTTTTTGCGTAAGTCCTTCACCGCCGATACAGCGCCAGCTTATGACGGGCTTCGGCGTCGTAAAAACGCCCCACGCCGCGGTATCGTCTTCGTTATATTTTCTGTCAAACGTGATCCTCTCGATTTTTATCATGATATCTCCTTTGATATACAAAAACTGTCGCGGATCGCGGCAGTTTTTTCATTATTGTTCTTTCAGATAGTTTTTGATCTTTAAGTTCTTTTCCGAATGCTTTACGTGAAAGTTCTCGCTGTAAACGTATTCAAAGCCTTCAACGCGCTCGATATAACCGAGCGTCCCGTCTTCGCTGATAAACGATACGAGAGCCTTCGCCGCGACCTCGGCGCATTTTTCGCTGTATGAATACACCGTGAAGCAAGGTACGAAATACCGGTCCGAACAGGTCTTCGGATCGAGATACGACGTTTTTCTCCGCCCGTCTTCATAAACGTATATCCGTGTATCGTCCAGTCTGCTGAGAGGAAAAACTCTCGGATTTGCCGCGCTGATAACTCCGTCGTACGTCATATCCGCCGAAACGTACGCTTTTCCCGCGGACATATCGTATACGTTATAAGTGTATTCGTTACCCTTGTCGAACACCCGCAGATATCCGTCAAAGCTCGACAGTCTGCCGCCGTAATAACCGCTTCCGACGATGATATCGGCGCAATAGTCTATTATGAACGCATTTTTGATGAGCCAGAGGTCGATATAAGAGGAGCTGCCGATCTCTTTGACGTAGTTTTCGTATTCTCCGGATACGTAAAGCGTGACCGTGTTTTTGCCGAGAAGCTTCAACTGTACGCTGTTTTTGTCTTTTGCGAAAGCGGCGATCTTACCGGCTCTTTCCTTCACGTCTTTATTCACGTCCGGGTCGAAGCTTTCTGCGTCGTCGTCGTTATAGCTGAAAAACAGGTTTTTATATTCTTCGTAAAACGGTCCCGTATATACCGAACGAAGGTCGTATTTATCAATTACCTCAAACGCCGAATAGAGCAGCTCGTCTATGACGATCTGCTCATTCGGGTGCCGGTTTATATAATAGATATTACTTATTCCTTCGTATTCGTTATCGGCGTCAAACAGCGGCGCAACGCGGTCAAGCAGGCTTGAATATAACGTCTGCAAACGCTTGAATTCGCCCGCGTCCTTCGCGTTATACTCAAATACGATCTCTTCGTCGTAATTAAAACCGCGTATCTTACCGCCGTTTACCGTTCTCCAGCCGGAGCCGCGGTTCAAAAGCGATATAACGCCGAACGTCAGCGCGCCGATGGCGACAACGATAGCGAGGATGAATGCAACGAATCTGAGCCCGATATGCTTCTCCGATAATTCGATCGATTTGACCGGTTTGACATACGGCTCGTTCGATCTGCCGGAACTTCTCATTTATTAAAGATGAGCGATTCCGAGGAAGATCAGGAACAGTATCACAAGAGCTGCGAATATGCCTAATCCTATCAGCGCGCCTTTGAAGCACGCCTTGAAGTTCTTGATGTAGTTATGCTTCCTGAATATAAGTCCGCCGATCAGACCGAGGATCGGTAAAAGGAACGAAAGTATCGAATACCAGATACTGCCGGTATCGCCGATAGGCGTATCGAGTATCGGTTCGGTGCTGACGTTGTCTTCGTCCGCTTTTTCTTCGACCGGGGCGTTCGGATCGCGGATCGTGATCGTCTTCATCGGAACGTCGGTCTCTCTGATCTTCTTATATTCTTCGATCTCGGCTTTGTTGCCGTAGACGAAATGGTTATGACCTATATCGACCATTTCAGGCTTGTCGACGCTGTAATCGTGTACCGAAGGATCGTAGGTGAAAAGCTCTTTGTTCTTTTCGAGAATCGGGTCCGGGATCGGTATCGCGGATATGAGCGAACGCGTATACGGATGAAGCGGGAAGTTGAAAAGCTCTTCCGCTTCGGCGATCTCAACTATCTCGCCCTTGTATATAACGCCTATTCTGTCGGATATGAATCTGACTATCGAAAGGTCGTGAGCTATGAAGAGATAGGTCACGTTTCTCTCATTCTGGAATTTCTTCAGCAGATTGAGGACCTGAGCGCGGATAGAAACGTCGAGAGCGGAGATAGGTTCGTCGGCGACGACGAGCTCCGGCTCCATGACCATCGCTCTCGCAAGGCCTATTCTCTGTCTCTGACCGCCGGAGAATTCGTGCGGATAACGCGTCAGATGTTCGGGCAGAAGTCCGACTTCCGTGATTATCTTTTCGACCTTCTCCATTCTTTCTTTGTCGCTCTCGTAGAGCTTGAAGTTTATAAGGCCTTCGGAGATGATATACTCGACCGTCGCGCGTTCGTTAAGCGAAGCTGCGGGATCCTGGAATACCATCTGTATGTTTCTTATGACCTCGCGGTCGAGCGATCTCGGTATTTTACCGGATATGCGGACGCCTTTATAGAGTATATCGCCTTTCGAACAGGGGTTGACTCTTATGACCGCTCTGCCTATCGTGGTCTTGCCGGAACCGGATTCGCCGACGAGAGAGAACGTCTCGCCTTTATAGATATCAAAACTTGCGTTCTTTACAGCCTTTACGGCTTTGTCGCCTTTGCCGAACGTAATATCAACGTTGCGGAGCGAAAGGAGTACTTCTCTGCCGTTTTCGTCGATCGGGCCGTGATCGGGCAGATGCGACGCCGTGGCGGAACTGCTTTTTTCTACTATTGATACTTCTGCCACAGCCTTAACCTCCTTGAATGTTGAACGCCTTGATGAGCTTATCGTGGGTGTTCTGAATTATTTCGGGCTTCTCGTACTTCGGTGCGCGAGGGTCGAGCAGCCAGGTTTTTGCATAGTGAGTTTCGCTTACCTTGAACATCGGCGGTTCTTTGAGTGTGTCGATCTTCAGGCAGTACGGGTTTCTCGGTGCGAACGGATCGCCGACGATCTTATTATACAGAGACGGCGGCGTACCGGAGATCGAGTAAAGCTTCGTATTTCTCTGCGCGAGCTGCGGAAGCGACGAGAGCAGCGCCCACGTATACGGATGGCGCGGATCGTAGAATATATCTTCGACCGAGCCGATCTCCACTACCTGACCCGCGTAAAGCACCGCAACTCTGTCGGCGACGTTTGCGACGACGCCGAGGTCGTGTGTAATGAATACTATCGTATAGTTGAATTCTCTCTGCAGATCCTTGAGCAGTTTGAGTATCTGCGCCTGGATCGTAACGTCGAGAGCCGTCGTAGGCTCGTCGCAGATCAGTATTTTCGGCTGGCAGGAAAGAGCGATAGCGATGACTATTCTCTGCCTCATACCGCCGGAATACTGGAACGGATAGTCGTCGAAACGCTTTTCGACGTTCGGGATGCCGACCTTCTGCATCAGCAAAAGCGCTCTTTTTCTCGCTTCGGTCTCAGTGCAGTTCTGGTGCTTCAGGATTATC
>CACYEW010000200.1 GCA_902773455.1 uncultured Ruminococcus sp. | reverse complement strand
TCTCGTCGACCGTTACGAGCGTATAAGGGCAATCTTCCGGCTTGCTCCTCGTCGCTATATAAACTCTCATACCGAACGCCGCGCCGATCGCGGCGACCTTTCTGCCTATCGCGCCGTAACCGATAACGCCGAGAGCTTTGCCTTTCAGCTCGGTTATCGGATAAGGAAAGTACGAAAACGCGCTCGATCTGATCCACTGTCCGTTATGAGTCGAGGTATTGTAGTCGTTGAGCGACGTACTGTATGCGAGTATATACGCGAATACGAGCTGAGCGACCGAATCGGTCGAATAACCGGGAGCGTTGCAGACGGTTATGCCGCGTTTGTGCGCCGCTTCGGTATCTATATTATTGTAGCCGGTAGCGAAAAGGCCTATGTATCCGAGCTTCGGGCAAGCCGCCATTATCTCTTCGTCTATGACGGCTTTGTTGCAGAGGATCATATCGGCGTCGGAGCATTTTTCAATTATCTCTTCTTTTGTGAGAATATCGTAATATTCCGTATTGCCGAGTTCGTCGAGCGGTGAAAAATCGATATCGCCGACGGTGAGGGTGCATTTATCGAGTACGACGATCTTCGTCGTTTTTCTCTTTTCCTTTATATCGCATAGCGCCTTCTGCTTTTCTTTTTTGCTCCGCCTTATCCAGATGAAAGCGTAAACGGTCGAGAACAAGAGCGACGCCGCCATACATCCGACGTAAACGAGGAACCACTTTTTGTCGTACAGGAATTTACACTTGCCGTCGAGCATCGATTTGAACACAACGGCGGAAAGTCCGAGCGCGCAGAGCTGGCACAAAAGCGTAACCGACGAGCCGCGTCCCTTCGGACGGAACACGGAAAAATAAACGGCGATAAGCCCGGTCAACGTAACGAGCATTATAAAATACGTGATTATGTAATCCTTCCACGTCGGATAGCCGGTAGTCGTCAGTATCTCTCTGTCGATCTCGCTTACGTCGAGCTTATCGAACAGCAGCGTCGTCATCGATCTGATATTCAGAAACCAGTAAAGCGCGGCGCTGACGGTCATAAACAGAGCCGACAGGGCGCCGGGTATTCTTTTAAGAAGAATTCTTTCTTTTTTCATATTATCCCTCATTATATCTCTGATGATCCATTATATCACGTCGCGGCTTTGAAATCAAGCCGTTTTTGTTACGAAAGCAATTTTCTCATCATCGGATCGACGTTCAGCCTTTCGCACAGTTCGTCGTATTCCCGTCTTTCTTTCTGCCGTATCTTTTCGGGTATCGCCGTTTTTTCGGCGCGTATGAGAAGATTTTTGGGAGTCTCGTCCGGATCGATGAATTCAAGCGTTGTAACGGCGTAGCCCGACGCGTGAAGCAGCTTGCAGCGCAGAGCGTCGGTTATTATCGCGCAGAGCTTTTGTTTGAGTATCGGCTCTTTCGTTATGAACTGCAGATCCGGGCAGTCAAGCTGACCCGCCAGCTCGTGCTGACAGCAGGGAGACGATAATATCACCTTCGCGTTTCTCTTGACCGCTTCAGATAAAACGATATCGGTCGCGACGTCGCATGCGTGAAGCGACAGCACCATATCGGGATCGCGCTCGGGCAGGCACTTGAAAACGTCGCCGCAGATGAACTTCATACCGTTAAAGCCAAGCGCTCCGGCGTACGAAGCGCATTCTTCGATGACGTCGCGCTTTCTGTCCACGCAGTAAAGCGTGACGTTTTTGTGAAGGATCGCGGTATAGTAGTAATAGACCGCGAAAGACAGGTAGCATTTTCCGCAGCAGAGATCCCAGATCACCGCACCGTCGTCCGGAAGCTTCGGCGTTACGTCGCCGACTATCTGCAGAAATCTGTTGATCTGCCTCCATTTGCTCTGCTTTTTGTCTTTTATCCTGCCGTCTTTATCTTCGATACCGAGCATGACGAGAAAATCGTATTTCTCCGTCGGATCGAGGATATAGTTCTTTTTTCTGTCGTTATCGGACGGCGCGGCGGGCGCTCCCGCGCCCTTGCCGTATGAAATATGTACCGCGCCCTTTTTCGAGCGGAGGACCTCCGCCGAAAACGAAACGCATATTATATTCATCTGCCGATAGCCCGTGCAGAGCTTCGTAACGTCTTCGATAAACTCGTCGCGTCTCAGGTTTTTTCTTATATCCTTACCGTCGGTATCGAACGTATCGCGGCGGTAAAGCGTTTCTTTCGAAACGGAAACGGGCTCGTAAACGGTCTTTTTGACGGTCTTATCGAAGGCGCCCGATAAGACCGCCTTTATGAAACCGCCGTTATCCAGTTGTTCGTTGAGTTTTTCAAATAGCTTTTCCATCGTTTTATAAAATTGTCCGGTCCGTTTTCACGGATCGGACCTTTTGTTTATCTTGTTTGATTGTCGTATGCGGAGAGCTCTTCTCTTTCTCTTTCCGATTCATACCAGGTGCGGAACAGTATCGAAACGCACCAGATGCCGGCAAGAGCCACGAGAGTGTAGATTATTCTCGCTCCGATCGAGCCCTGACCGCCGAATATCCACGCGACGGTATCGAAACCGAATATGCCGACGCCGCCCCAGTTGAGCGCTCCGATTATCGCGAGCGTAAGCGCCGTTTTGTCAACGATGATCATAATATGACCTTTCCTTTCCGACGGACAAAATAACCGTCCGTCTCACGTCATATTATGTTCTGCGATCGGAAAATTATTCGTACCGTTTCAGCCGGCGTCCGTGACCGCTTCGGTCGAAGGCTCGCCGGTATCCGCGGGGGCGGTATCGACGTCTTCGATCTCATCGCTTTCATGATACTCGTCTACCTTGACCTTGCCGTCTTCGCTCGTTGCGTGAATGAATTTCGTATGCTGAGCGTCATTTGCGATATAAACTCCGTTTCTGACAAGCTCTACGAGAGTTACGGTCGATTTCGGAGCGCGCAGAGTGAAGTTGAAATCATTAAGATCGTCCATGCTTTCAAGCAGGATATTGCCTTTTTCGGAAAGCAGCGTTATTTCCGAGGCTGATACGGCGGCGTTGATATCGCCTTCGGCGACCTCGGCGGAAATAACGTTCGCCGTGACCTCCTTCAGCTTCACAAAGCCTTTTCCGATCCCGACTTTTACCATCGAATCCGTATTGATATTTTCAGCGGTAAACGAACCTTCGGTTATTTTCACGTTGTAATCGGTGCCGTTATCATAGCCTTTGACGGTCACGGCGCCTTTTTCGGCGGTGATATCTATCGCTTTGATATCGAATTTATCGGTTATATAAACCGTTACGGATTTATCGGTCCCGGTGATCTTTCTGTCGCGCAGATAATAGCGGAAGCCCTTGAATCTGAAATTGCCCTGGGCAAGATCCGTGAAATCAAGTATATTGATCGTATCCTCGATCACTAGCGATCTGTTCTGCACCTCGCACACGTAGCCTGCTGACGAGAAGTTCTTTATAACCACTTTGTTTTCGTCCGCGCCGCAGATCACGTTGACTTCGCATTTGCCGACGGAGATCTGAATGCGGTTGAAAACGTCTTCGGAAAAATCGTATTCGGCTTTGGACTGACCGTCTTCGATCTTCATATCGTAAAGGTCGATATCCTGATTGTTCGCCTGCACCATTGCGAAAGAGCATACGAGAAGACCGACTATGATCATTATTCCCGACACTATGAGAAATATTACTGATACCGGTTTCATAATTTACTGCACGCTCCTCTCACAAGACCTATCAGCTTCGAGATCTGCCTGCAAAGGAATCTGTAGAATACGAACAGAGCCCTGAACATGAAAGGCACGAACCTTACGACGAAATTGTAAAGCAGTATCGACGCCGCGAGCGTAGCGCCGCCGACGACTATACCGATGCCCATTTCATACAGACCTATCGGCACCGCGACCGAAAGCTGGATAACGCCGTATACTATGGCGACGATCGAGAGCGCCGTACCGAGCGCCGCGATAAGCACGAGCGCCACGGAACAGACTATTGCGAGCACCGCGAAGCCTATATACAGCGCAAGGATTATTACGGTGAGCGCCGCGATAACGGCGACGATCAGCGGTATAAGTAAGCAAAGGCTGAGGATATAGACCGTTTTTCCGCGTTCGGTAAGCGGTTTTTTCTTTTTTGCCGCGCTTTTGTTTTTCTTTTTCTTTGCCAAATCTACCTTGACGGGTTTGTTTTTACCGGTTTTTGAAACGGCCTCAGACTCGTCGCTGAAAAACTCGTCGGCGTCGGTCTGCTCCTCCTCCGCGCGTTCTTCGGTCTTGATCGGTTCCCCGTCGTCGGAGAACATATCGTCGTCAAGAAGGATGTTGAGGTTTTTTACCTTCTCGTCGTCGCTTTTTTCATCGTCGCCGGAGGTATTCTCCGTTTCTTCCGCTTCGGCTGTCTCTTCCGAGCCGTCTTCTTTTTCGGCGTTTTCTTTGTTATACTGCGCTAAAAGCTGAGAAGCTATTCCTTCCGCTCCGCCGGACGCTTTTATCTTTTTTTCAAACGTCTCGTCGTCCGACGCGGAAAATGCGTCGGATAAGGCGGATATGCTTTTTTTGACGGATTCTTCATCCATACCGCCGCTTTCAAGGCATTTGGCTATTTGAGCAAATAAAAACTCCTTACTCAAACAATTACCTCCTTTATTTTCACGTTTTCACGTTTCAATCTTGATTTGCTCGTTTTTTTGTGATATAATAAGTTCGTTACCGAATATTTCATATATTATATCACATATTTTTTGAAAAAAATATACTAAATTTATTTTTTTAAAAATAATCTATAAAAAATTAAATTTTATCGGGAGTTAACGGCAATTATGAGGATGAGAAAGAAAAAATACGGCGCGCAGAGACTGCAGGCGTGCGGAGACTACATTCTCGGAGACGGTATAAACGATCCGAAAACGGTCTTTGCAAACGAAAAGCCCACGCATCTCGAGATCGGATGCGGTAAAGGCGACTTTATCTGCGGTACGGCCGCCGCCATGCCGGACGTGAATTTCATAGCGATCGAAAGGATACCGGACGTGCTTATGCTCGCCGCCGAGAAGGTCAAAGCGGGAGCATACGGAAACGTAAGGCTCGCCGCCTTCAACGCGGCATACCTCGCCGACCGCATCGCGCCGCACAGTATAGAACGTATTTATCTGAATTTCTCCGATCCGTGGCCGAAAAAGGGTCACGCAAAACGCAGACTCACGTACAGAGCTTTTCTCGATATATATAAGCAGATCCTGACCGGAGACGGGTCGGTCTTTATGAAGACCGACGACCTTCAGCTTTTCGAGTTTTCTTTATCGGAGCTGAAGGAATCGGGATTCGAGATCCGCGACGTGACTTACGACCTGCATAACAGCCCGTACGCCGAGGGAAACGTGATGACCGAATACGAAAGGAATTTCGCAAGTCAGGGCAAAAAGATCAATATGCTCCGCGCTTATCTCTTGTGACTCTGAGCTCTCTTCTTTGCGTGTGAAAATCCGAACTTGCCGATCTTTTTGCCGAGCGCGAAATATTCGCCGTGGCAGTAAGCGGCAAGTCCCGCCTTTTCGAGATGAAGCTTACCCTGTTCGTCGAGCAGCTTACCGTCGACGTTTACCGAAACGATATCGCAAATGAACATATCGTGCGATCCGAGGCTGATCACGTCCGTCACTTTGCATTCGAGCGTCAGCGGACTTTCCGCTATCTGCGGGCAGCCGATACAAGTACACGGCTCTTTCGTGAGCTTCGTTTTTTCGAATTTATCAACGTCGCGCCCGGATCTTACGCCGCACCAGTCGACCTGTCTTATGATCTGCGACGGCGTCAGATTTATACACAGCTCCTTCGTTTCCGAAATGATCTTATGTGAAAAACGCTCCGGTCTGACCGATACGTACGTTTTCGGCGGATCGGAGTTTATTATTCCCGTCCACGCTATCGTGATTATATTTGATTTTTCCATATCGCCGCACGTTACGGCGACGACCGGCAAAGGAGAAAGCAGCGCCGAGCCTTTCCAGTTGACTTTACTCATGACCATACCTCCGTTTTATGTATTTATTATACAGTATGACTGTGAAAAATGCAATATGATTATATAAACTTTAATAAAAAAGGTGCGGCTTGAACAAGCCGCACCTTTTATTCGGAAT
>CACYEW010000199.1 GCA_902773455.1 uncultured Ruminococcus sp. | reverse complement strand
GAAGCAATCATAACGCGCGTCAGCGCTCATAACGTTCCGCGTAAGCGGAACTCATAACTGCCGACTGTCCTTCAGAACAGTCGGCATGAGCGCGGGATCTTTTTGATGCGGTCAAGGCTGCGTTATCTGCCGGCGTTTTTTCGCCTTTTTGACGGTTCATGACCGAGTATGACGGCGGAGAGGGGAGGCAGGTCGATCGCGATACTGTGATCGAACCCGTCGCAGGGTATATTTTCGCTTTGCGCGTCGGGAGTGCCGTAAGGCGACGACGCGAAGACCTCTTTATATACGCCGCTCTTCGGCACGCCGAAGCGGTAGTTCTGATGAGATACGGCGGAGAAGTTGAACGCGCAGACAAGAAAATCTCCTTTTGCCGATATCCGCATAAACACCGCCGTGTTGTTATCCTTATCGTCCGGTTTTATCCATCTGAAGCCGTCCCACGACAGGTCTCTTTCCCAAAGCTCGGGGGAGGACAGATAAAAGCGATTGAGCGCCGCCGTATAATTCTGCAGATCTCTGTGTTTTTCGATATCCGTCATGAACCATTCGAGCGATTTGTTGTTGTTCCATTCGCTGAACTGACCGTATTCGGAGCCCATGAAAAGCAGTTTTTTGCCGGGATGACACATCATATACGCGAGAAAACAGCGTATGCCGTCAAATTTCTGCTCATAGCTGCCGAACATCTTGTTTATGAGCGAGCCTTTGCCGTGCACGACCTCGTCGTGCGATATCGCGAGGATATAGTTTTCGGAAAAAGCGTACATCAGCGAAAACGTGATGCAGTTGTGCTCGTATCTTCTGAACAGCGGATCGGTCCTTACGTATTTGAACATATCGTTCATAAAGCCCATATCCCATTTGAAGTTGAATCCGAGACCACCCGCGTAGACAGGCTTCGTCAGCATCGGCCAGTCGGACGATTCCTCCGCTATCATAAACACGTCGGGGTGCTGACGGAATATCTCGGTATTGAGCTTTTTGAAAAACGCTATGGCTTCGTAATTCTTGTTCGAACCGTCCGGAGCGGGAGTCCACTCGCCGGGCGCTCTGTCAAAATCGAGGTAAAGCATCGCGGCGACGGCGTCGACGCGGAGCCCGTCTATATGATACTCGTTGAGCCAGTAAAGAGCGTTTGATATGAGAAAACTCTGTACCTCCTCACGGCCGAGATCGAAGAACCGCGTTCCCCATACTTTATGCTCTTTTCTGTCGTTTCCCTGATATTCGTAGCACATACCGCCGTCAAAATCGGCAAGGCCGTGCGCGTCTTTTGAAAAGTGCGCGGGTACCCAGTCCAGAATGACGCCGATACCGGCTTTATGGAATTCGTTGACGAAATACATAAAATCGGAAGGTTCGCCGAAGCGCGAGGTCGGAGCGTAAAAGCCGCAGATCTGATATCCCCAGCTGTCGTCGAGCGGATGCTCGGCAACGGGCAGAAGCTCGATATGAGTATATCCGAGCCGCTTCACGTACGGAACGAGAAAATCGGCGAGCTCGCGGTAGTTATAATAAGTATTGTCGCCGTGACGTATGACAGAACCGAGATGCACCTCGTATATGTTCACGGGCACGGAGTACGGCGGCTCGGCGCCGGAGCCGCTCATCGCTTTTGCGCGCGACGAAAGCCAGGCCCGGTCGTCCCAGCGGAAATCCGGCAGCTCGTACAGATACGAAGCCGTTTCTTTATGCGTTCCGTCGAAAACGGCGTAAGGATCCGCCTTGAAAGCGGCTCTGCCGTTTTTTACGGGCAGATACTTATATTTTATTCTTTCCTTATTATCGAAACCGAGCGGAACGTAAAGCTCCCATACGCCGCGGTCGGATATTTTCTTCATCGGCATATCCGTGCGCCAGCAGTTGAAATCGCCGGTCACGTATACCGCGTCGGCGTTCGGCGCCCAGGTGCGGAAAACCGCAGCGTCGTTTCCGTTTTCATCCTTAGTTTTATGCGCCCCGAAAAATTCATACGCTTTGAAATAAGTACCCTGATGGAAAAGATACAGTTCTTTTTCGTGATCGTACGCCATTTTGCCCTCCAACGCTTTATTTAATTGTATTATACAGTAAATTAAACAATAATCCCTGTTTTTACATTAACTTATTTGTTAATTTTTATGATTTTTGTCTTGACAAAACAAAAAGATGATGTATAATGAAAATTGCGGCGCCAGGCGGAAAAAACAAGTAAATTCCGCCGAAACGCAAACAACATTCAAATCAATATCTCCGGAAAAGGGAGATAAAAAAAGAAGGAGAAAACACCATGAAAAAAGTATTGACACTGCTGCTTGCCGCTGTACTGATCCTCTCGTTCGCGGCGTGCACACAAAAGCCGGCTGAACCGCTTGCCGACAAAACGCACGAGCTGTGGGTAGCTCACGGTCAGTTCCTGCTCGCAGACGGAACGCAGAACGGCTGGAACGGCAAAGACGCGTCGCTTTATGAAAAATCCGCTCTGAAAGCCATAGCGCTTGAAGACGTAAAAGCGATCAGCGCCGAACTCTACGACGCTCTTTCGGCGAAAGAAGTAAAATATCTGTATACGACCGATCTTATATTCGGTACGAACGATGCGACATGGTCTTCCAACTGCCTGATCGACGGCGTACTTTACAAAGCGAACGGTTCGTACTGCTTCAAGATCGCTCAGTGCGATTCCGAAGTTGACGGCGACAAGAAAGTCTTTTCGGAAGCCCAGTGGATCTCCGACCCGCATACGGCATACGCCGAATCTCTGACTCCCAAGACCGTATTCTATCCGGTATGGCAGGAAGAGAAAGACGCTAACGGCTTCGCATGGGATTCCAACCCCGTCGTTATCGGCGGCCCGGGCCTGTATACGCTCGTTATAGCTCAGTATAAGAACGCTTCCGCGGCGGGTCAGCCCGGTTACGGCGTAGGCCTCGTTCTCAAGGAAAAGAAGGAAGGCATCGCATACGAAGAGATCAAAACGTGGGTAGCCGCCGATCATACGTACGGCATCATCGGCGACTTTGAAGGCAACAGCTGGGATCATGACTTTGCAGCCATGACCTCCGCGGGCGACAACAAGTGGACCGCCGAAGTCGAACTCAAAGCCGGCAAGGAATTCAAGGTCCGCGCTGACGGCGCCTGGGACAACAACTGGGGCAAAGACGGCGGAAATATGACGGTCGAAGCCGACGGCACGTACGTCGTTACCATCGAATTCGACGCTCAGGGCAACGGAACCGTTACCGCAGCCGCAAAATAAAAGTCTTGTTAAACTGCAAGGGGGCTTTATATTCAAAGCCTCCTTGCTTTACTTGAAAACGAACGGAGGGCGATCATATGAAACTGAAAAAAACGGTGTGCGCTGTGTTATGCGCGGCTTTTTTGCTTGTACTTTTGCCGAATTTGTTTTCGTGCGGTACAAAGATCCCGGAATTTGAGGATTTTCAGGATGATTATACGGACGCTCTTCCGGATAACGCGGAGGACGGGCTGACTCTTCACGCGTTCAACTGGACTTATAAGCAGATAACGTCGAACCTTGAAAGCATAAAGAACGCCGGCTTCAAAAACGTGCTCACGATGCCGGTACAGCAGCCGAAAAGCGGCGGCGCTTCGTGGTGGGCGTTCTATCAGCCGCTCAGCATGAGCATTGGAGAACAGTCGAGCCTCGGAACGAGAGAAGATCTGAAAGAGCTTTGCGATAAGGCGGAGAGCCTCGGTATCTGCATACTTGCCGACATCGTTGCGAACCATCTGGCGACAACGGACGACGAGGGCAAGGAACCGGACGGAACACCGACGGTATCGCCTCTCGTGGAAGCGTACGAACCCGTGCTTTACAACAACAGAAACGCCGATAAAGACGGCAACGGTGTGACCTTCCACCACAACAAAAACGCGTCCGGCTCGGGCTCCGATACGCAGTATTACGCGTACGGGAACCTCCCCGACCTGAACACCTCGAATCCTTACGTTCAGGGCAGGGTGCTGAGCCTGCTCAAAGAATGTATCGATATCGGTATCGACGGTTTCAGATTCGACGCCGCAAAGCATATCGAAACGTCTTCCGACCCGGATTACCCGAGCAGCTTCTGGGAAAATACCGTAGGGGAAGCAAAGAAATACTGTAAAGAAAAAAACGGAAAAGACCTCTACGTCTACGGGGAAATACTCGGAAATCCCGCCGGCAGGAATCTTTCCGACTATACGGGTCTGATGCGTATAACGGACGATAATTTCGGCAATCAGCTCAAAAACGCGCTCACGCAGAAGGATCCGTCGGCAATGGCCGGCGCGAAGCTGAAAACGAACGATCCGAAGCAGCTGATCGCGTGGGTCGAAAGCCACGACGAATTCGTAACGGCGAGCGCTCATTATTCGCATATCAGAGTAGCGAAGATCTGGTCGGTAATAGCCGCGAAAAAAGATCTCGGCGGACTGTATCTTGCCAGACCTACGGATGAGCTTACGGTCGGTCAGATAGGCTCTTACGCTTACGAAAGTCAGTACGTCGCGTCGGTAAACCGCTTTCACAACAGATTTTACGACGCGGAATGCTACGAATCGGCGGACGGAAGCTGCTACGTAAATGAAAAGATCAAAGAGGGCGATCAGGGCGCTCTCATACTCGATCTCGGCGCGGTCGACGTAAACGCGACCGTTACGGTATCGGTGCCGCATCTTGAAAACGGCAATTATTACGACGCGCTCACGGGCAGCAAAGCGACGGTATACGATCATAAAGCGTATATAAAATTCGAGGCGAACGGCATAGCCGTGCTCACGCGCACGAAGGACCTTCATCCCGAGCTCGACATTTCCGACCGCGACTGCTCTTTCGCCGGGGCAAAGACCGTGACAGTCAGCGCGAAAAACGCAAAAGAAGCGTATTACACACTCAACGGCGAGGATAAAAAGACCGAAATAAACGGCGCAGCCGACGTGACCGTGTCGGATCACGTCAAAAACGGGGAATGCGTTCTTTCGGTATATCTCAAAAACGGAAACAACGTGTACGAACGCACGTTTACATATAAGCAGGTAGAACTGAAAGGCGAGCTTTTCAACGTGATAAATCTCGACCGCAAATATCTCGACGGAACGTACGAGCTCTATATATGGAGCTGGTCGCCCGGCCGCTGGAGCAGGGATTACACGGTGGAGGACGGAGTTCTGCTCGTCGATACGAAGGGAATGGAAGGCTTTCTCATAGCCGCGTTCGAAAAGGGCTACGAGGTGAGCGATATCAACAACTGGGATCCGAACGTTATAAAGCAAAGCACCGATATAAAAGGCGAAGCGCTCAAGGCGGGATTCGTCGATATGGCGGGATTTTAATAAGGGAAAAAAGAAATGAAAAAGATAAAAATAACGAGTATATTACTGTGCTGCCTGTTCATTCTGACTCTTTTGCTCGGAGGATGCTCCGGTAAAGACGAGGGACCCGACGATATACCGATACAGCTCATACCAGCGGGCGACGTGATAAGCAAATACGCAAAGGACGAAACGGATCACGCTTCGATGCCGCCGCAGGCAACGAAGACCGTACGTCTTCATTACAGAAGAAACGACGATACGAATAACGACAGAAGCTGCTATCAGCCGTGGAACGTCTGGGCGTGGGATATGACGAACGGCGGCAGCGGCGCGGCGTACGAGTTCACCGGTTACGACGATTACGGCGTTTACGCCGATCTCGATCTGAACGTCATAGCGGACGGAAAACCGATAGACAAGCTCGGCTTCATCGTCAGGACCGAAACGTGGACGAAGGATCCCGACGGCGACAGATCGATAGATATAAACGAAACGTCGCCCGGAGGCTTGCAGGACGTTTACGTGAGAACGGCTGAATCCACGGTCTTCGACAGTATGGAGAACGCCTGCAAATCCATAGTCAGCTATGCGATGCTGAAAAGCTCGAAGACGGTAAGCGTATATTTCAAACCGTTATCAAACGAATTCAGATCTTACAGGCCGAGATTTTACATAGATATAAACGGAGAAGAGTATACGGGATTTTCAATGGGCGAGTACGACCCGTCTCTTAAAAAAGTCGATCTGACCCTGAATAAAGATATAGATATTTCGGACGTGGTGACGGTAAGCTACCGTTTCGACCCCGCCTGGATAAACAAAGTTGGGCTTATGTTTACAAATTACTTCGATACGGAAGAATTCGATCAGAAATACGCGTATGACAAAGACGACCTCGGCGTCACCTTCGACGACGAGGCAAACGCCTCGAAGACCACGTTCAAGGTCTGGGCGCCGACAAGTACGAAGCTCACCGTGAACCTTTACAATACGGGAAACTATATGACCGAGACCTCGCCTTACGCTTCGTTCGATATGGTCAAAGGCGAAAAGGGCGTGTTCTCCTATACCGCAAACGAGGATCTTGACGGCAAGTATTACACTTACACCGTCACGAATTCAAAGGGCACGAACGAGGTGGTCGATCCGTACGCGAAGAGCGCGGGCATAAACGGCAGACGCGGTATGATAGTCAATTTCACGAAGCTCAATTCGCAGATCGACGGATGGAATTCCGATAAAAGACCCTTTAACGGCAATAACGTCGACGCCTCTATATACGAGATACACGTCCGCGATATGACGATAAGCCCGACGAGCGGCGTTACCGAACGGTACAGAGGCAAATTCCTCGGCCTCGCTGAGACGGGTACGACGTATACCGAAAACGGAGTCACCGTAAAAACGGGTCTCGATCATCTGAAGGAGCTCGGCGTCACGCACGTGCAGATACAGCCGTTTTACGATTACGTTTCGGTCGACGAAACGAAAACGCCCGCCCAAATGTCCGCCGAGAATTACAACTGGGGCTACGATCCGCTTAACTACAACGTGCTCGAGGGCAGCTACAGCACGGATCCTTACGACGGTTACAACAGGATAAAAGAATTCAAAACGATGGTAAAGGCGCTGCACGACGCCGGGATCTCGATAAATATGGACGTCGTTTATAACCATACGGGACCGTCCGAGAATTCGAACTTCAACCTGCTCGTTCCGTATTACTATTACAGAACGAGAGCGAACGGCGCGTTTTATAACGGCTCCGGCTGCGGCAACGAGCTTGCCTCCGAGCGTTATATGGTGAATAAGTTCTTCAGAGAATCGTGCAGATTCTGGATAGACGAATATCATCTCTCCGGCTTCAGATTCGACCTTATGGGACTTATCGACAATCAGACGATGATCGATATATATAAGGACTGCTCCGCGCTGTACCCGAACGTGATGATCTACGGCGAGCCGTGGGCAGGCGGTACGACGAAGCTCAGATCGGGCAGCAGCGAAAACAAGCTCAAAGAGCAGATGACCGTGCAGGAATCGCTCGCGCAGGATTATTTCTCCGGCTCCGGCGTGCTCGTCGGCGCGTTCAACGACGTTATCAGAAACGCGATCCGCGGCGAAAACAGCCCCGGCAAGGGTTACGTTCAGGGCGATACGACCAACGCTTCGATAATAGCGATGTGTCTTGAAGGCAGATTTTCCAAAGGCACGGTAAAGGCGGAGGCGATCGATCCGGATCTTGTGATAAATTACGCCTCGTGCCACGACAATTATACGTTATACGATCAGCTCGCGCAGACCATGGGCGAAGAAAGACTGCCCGCGGCATATACGCAGGCGGAATCCATGGTATTCCTTTCCGAGGGCGTTCCTTTCATCCAGGAGGGCGAGGATTTCATGAGAAGCAAGTATGACGATTCCACCGGTAAATACGACGGCAACTCGTATATCTCGGGCGACTTTGTGAACGCGATGGATTATTCGCTTAAAGTAAAACACCTCGATACGTTCGAAAAAGTAAAAGAACTCATAGCGCTCAGAAACGTTACGGATCAGCTCCGTCTCTCTTCGAGATCTGAGATCAAAGAAAAGCTGAAAGACGCCGCTTTCGATAACGGCATCATAAGATTCACGGTCGACGGTCTCAAAGTCGTACATACGGTAAACGGCGGCGCGCTCCCGCTTGACGGAACGTACGAGATACTTTATTCAAACGTAAGAAGCGAATACGGCGAGGTATCGAACGAGATCAGCCTTTTGACGAACGAATCCGTCGTACTGAAAAAGGTGAACTGAAATGTTCAGAAAAGGGCAGGTCGGTACGGAGGTAGATAAAGGTCCGTTCTTTTTCACGCTGACCGCGCTCGCCGCCGGTCTCGCAACTACGGTGCTTCTGTTCGCGCTCGGCAGGGGCGACGGTCTTGCGGTGTTTGCGGGGATCATGTTTTCCGTGATGACTCTCGCCGCCGCGGCGGTGCTGTTCGCCATGGTAACGGACAGAGTATATATAGACGACGGCGTGCTTTATACGTCGTATCTGTTCAAGAAAAGCTCGATACCGGTAAAAGATATAGGCAGAATAACCTTTGCCGACGATCTTTATACCGTTTTCGATAAGAAAAACAACAAAACGGCCACGATGAACGCAAAGCTTACGCATATCGGCGACGTCATACACTGCCTTGACGAAGCCGGAGTTGATTTCACTTGAAAATAATATTGTTTGGAGGACAATAGAACAATATGGCAAACCTGAAACTTTCCCATATCTACAAGGTCTATGATAACGGTCACAAAGCTGTGAACGATTTTTCAATAGACATCGCCGATCGGGAATTCATCGTTTTTGTCGGACCTTCCGGATGCGGTAAATCCACCACGCTCCGGATGATCGCCGGACTTGAAACGATAACCGCGGGCGATCTGTTTATCGGCGACACGCTCGTCAACGATATGGAGCCAAAGGACCGCGATATCGCTATGGTGTTCCAGAGCTACGCTCTGTACCCGCACATGTCGGTGTACGAGAATATGGCTTTCGGACTCAGAAACCGCAAAATGCCCGAGGCGGAAATAAAAGAACGGGTGATGAAAGCGGCGCAGATGCTCGATATCGTCGACTATCTCGACCGCAAGCCGAAGCAGATGAGCGGCGGTCAGCGCCAGCGCGTCGCTCTCGGACGCGCGCTCGTGCGCGACCCGAAGGTATTCCTGCTCGACGAACCGTTATCAAACCTCGACGCGAAGCTCCGCGCAACGATGCGTTCCGAGATAACCGCTCTTCATAAGAGCCTGAACACCACGTTCATTTACGTTACGCACGACCAGGTGGAAGCCATGACGATGGGCACGAGGATCGTCGTCATGAAGCTCGGATACGTCCAGCAGATAGACACGCCGATGAACCTCTACAATTCCCCGTACAACAAATTCGTCGCGGGCTTCATAGGCACTCCGCAGATGAATTTCTTCGACGTGACGCTGAAAAGAGATCACGACAAGGTGACGGTAGGCTTTCCGAACGGCGACAGCATAGACGTTCCGTACGAAGCCGTATCCAAAATGAACGGCGGATATCTTGACGGCGAAAAGCCGGTCATATTCGGTATACGCCCCGAGCATATAGAAGTGAACGACGACGAAAACGGTCTGAAATTCATCGTCACCGGCATAGAACGGCTCGGAAACGAGACCATAATCTACGGTAAGATAGGCGACAGCCTGGGAGAATTCAGCCTGAAGGACGAGGGCAGAGCCATCGTCGTCAAGCTCGTAGACCGCGACGATCTTTCGGTCGGCGACGTGGTTTACGCGCATCCGAAGCTGAACAAACTCCATTTCTTCGATAAAGAGACGGAAATAACGCTCATACATAAGATACCGCTTTACAATACGATCCCCGCGCTGATATCGGAAGGCCGTATAAACGCGCTCGGAACGTCGGTACGTCTGCCCGACGCGATCAGCAAAGCCGTAAGCTCCGGCGCGGCTGATCTCATCGTACCGCCCGAAGCGATAGTGAGCGGCGGTGATTTCGTTCTTCGCGTCGCAAAGATCGAAAACGTCGACGGCAAAAATCTCGCTTATCTGCAAAACGGCGAGGATTATCTGTTCGCTCTCGTCGGCGACGACGTTGCGGCAGGCGAATCCTACGGATTTTCGATACTGTACGACAAGATAACCGTGAAAGTAAACGGTACGGAAGTCATGACGCCGATCGGCTCCGAGGTATCGTTCGAGGGTCGTTTCTCCAAGAAAGAGACGCGCGAAAACGGCGAGAGGGTGCTCCGCTTCTACTATAACATAGGCGAATACTCGATCGAAGCCGAAAAAGAAAAAGGCTATAAGATAAATTCGATAGATAAAGACCGCTGCTACGATTACGTATACCGCTACACGGTCGACAGAGATAAGATACGTATCGCCGAAAGCGGCGAAAGCGGTCTCGACGTGAACGTATGCGAGATGCTCGATTACGGCAGCGCGAAGTACGCTATGGTGCAGACGGAAGACGGTCAGACGCTTCTGATCAACGCCGACGCCGATCTTTCCGGCAGCGTAAGGATCGCGTTTGACGGCAAGGACGTTTCCGTTTATTCGACGAGAATAGATATGAAGCTCTGCTGATGGAAAACGGAAAAACCGATATAAAACTCGATCTTGAACCGAATTCAAAGCCGTATCTGCTCAAAAGGCTTATATCGGACGGCTTTGATACCGTATCCGTCTTTTTGCTGTTTATGCTGATCTCCTCGCTGATCTTCGCTTCTCCTCTTGCCGGCGTTTATAACTCTCATTACGAGAATTATAAAAAGGCGGAGCAGAGCGCCGTATCCGAATACGGAGACGACGCGGCGGCGATATCGGAAAAGCTCAATAACGACGCGTATTATCTCGAAGAACGGTTCGCCGCAAATCTGCACTCCTACGTGCTGAAAGCGGCCGCCGGATTCATCGCCGAAGCGGCGGTACTGCTTATCGTTCCGCTTGTCGACAAAAAAAGATGTACGCCCGGAAAGATCCTGACCGGCATAATGCCGTTTTCCGAAAAAAGGCAGACGAAGGCTTCGCGCCTTACGGTACTTTACAGATTTATATTCATATTCATAATCGACAGCGCGGTCTTATACCTTTTCACCGGGATACTGACGTTTCTGCTCGTACCCGTGATCAGACTTACGGAAATGCTGTTGAATCACAAAAATAAAACGATATGTGACGCGATAACGGGCGTTACGATCATAGAAAAACGATCTTATAACGGAATTGACACGGAGGAAAAATCATGAAAAAAGTTATTGCATTTGTACTGATCCTTATGTTCGCGGTCTCGCTTCTCGCATCCTGCGGCGGAGCGGGCGACAAGATCATACGCGTGTGGGTCGGCGAAGAATCTGTCGAATACTATCAGACTCTTTGCAACGAATACGTAGCCGCGCATCCCGATTTCGGCTTCACGGTAGAGGTAAAAGGTATGGATACCGGCGCTGTCGCCGGCACGATATCGAACGACCCGACCGCGGCCGCCGATATCTATACGGTTGCGCACGACAACATAGGCAAGCTCGCCGCCACTAACTGCGCGAAGCCGATCAGCGACGAATCGCTTATCGCTCAGGTACTTGCCGATAACCCCGAATCTTTCAGAAACGTCATTTATTCGACGCTCAACGGCAATAAATATCTCTTCGGCGTACCGTATATCTCCCAGGCGCTGTTCCTGTACTACAACAAGGCGCTCGTAACGGAAGAACAGGCGGCTACGTTTGAAGGCCTGCGCGAAGCGGCAAAAGCGGCGGGGACCAAAGCCGTTACCGTCACCGGCGACGACGGATACAATATGTCCTTCGCTCTGCTCGCGACGAAGGTCTCCGACCACAGCTCGTCCGTAAAGATTTACGAAGACGCCGAATCCGTAGCGGGCGGCTCCAAGGGCGTAAGCAACTGCCAGGGCGACGATACCGTGGCGATATTCAGATGGCTTCAGGACTACGCGGAAGACCCGAACGGCTTCAAATGGGCTTCTCCCGACGGCTGGGACGCCGACCTTGACAAAGCGAACAAGGGCGTTCTCGCGGTCATAGGCGGCGCCTGGCACTACAACACGGCGAAAGCCGCTCTCGGCGAGACCAATCTCGGCATCGCCCTGATACCCACGTTCACGCTTACCGAAAGAGCTGTCGAAGGTCTTTCCGGCGTTGCCGCCGGCGACGTTTACAGAGGCGGCACCTTTGCAGACTGCAAGGTATTCATGATCAACGCCAACTCCTCGAAGGACAAATACGTCAAAGAGCAGGAGCTTATCAAATATATGTCCGGCAAGGAAGCTCAGAACGGTTCTTATCTTTCCTGCCTTAACGTACCGGCGTACGTCGGCGCTTCCGAATTCATCAAGAAGTGCTATGAAGAAGGCAAAGTGACCGAGAGCCAGTTCAACCTCGCGGCAAAGCAGGTAAGCATGGCTGAATGGGGCATACCTCAGCCGTTCGTTACCGGCACTCTCAACTCATACTACTATTCGAAGAACGCTCCGTCGGTATTCCGCGCTATAATCGACAAGACCGCTTATCCGACGACGGGCGACACGATCCTTTCGGAGACCGGATCGCTCGAGGGCATACGCAAGGCTCTGTATCTTGCCGAATATCTGTGGATGCACGGCACCGTTCCGCAGGAATTCCCGGCTTCTCTGCCTACTCCCGCTTAAAATGAACGCGTCTTTACCTGATTTTCAGATTTATCCGGAGGAAAAAAATGGGTACTGATTCAAAACGCGGCGTAAACGGTAAGCGGTCAAATCCGTTCCGTAAGATCGGCAATGCGTTTTCCGAGTTCGGAAAGAGGTTTGCCGACGGTTCGGTTGGTACCAAGCTTTCGCATTTCATATTCGGCGCGGGCAGTTTTTATCACGGACAGATAACGAAAGGGATCCTGTTTCTTCTGATACAGGTCGGGATCCTCGCCGTTATGATCTTCTGCCCGACGATAAACAACACCCCCTACGGCTGGAAAGCGCTTGCCAATCTGTCGCTTAAAAACGTTTCGGAGGGCGGCGTGTTCGATCCCGCCACCGGAGAAATGACGGTCGGCTCCGACTGCAAGCTGATGATACTGTTCGGCTTCGTCACGATCGCTTTGATATTCATTTACTTTATCGTATGGAACCTCAATATAGCCTCTTCCTACAAGGCTGACAACGATAAAAAGGTCGGCAAAAAGCCGACTACGTTCAAAGAAGACTGCAAAGAGCTTCTCGACGGCAAATTCCACGTTCTTATGCTTACGCCGACGTGTATCGCCGCAACGGTCTTCACGGTGCTGCCGACGATATTCATGATCGCGCTCGCGTTCACCACGTACAATCAGCAGGATATGCACAATCTCGGCACGAATCTGTTCGGCTGGAACGGCCTTCAGAACTTTTCAGCCGTGTTCACGGGCGAAGGATCGCTCGGCTTCGAGATCAAAAACCGCTTTCTGCCGGTACTCGGCTGGACGTTCATATGGGCGATATTCGCGACGCTCACCTGCTATTTCGGCGGGATCATCCTCGCTCTGCTCATAAATAAGAAAGGGCTCAAGGACAACAAGATATTCCGCACGCTGTTCATCCTGACCATCGCCGTACCGCAGTTCATTTCGCTTCTTGCGGTGAGAAACCTGCTCGGCGAATACGGCCCGATCAACTCGATACTGCAGAGTCTGGGCTGGATAAACGAGCCGATAGGCTTTCTCGGGCTGAAAGCGACGGACAGCGAGACGCTTGCAAAGGTAATGGTCATAATTATAAATATGTGGGTAGGCATACCGTACACCATGCTTATGACGTCCGGTATACTTATGAACATACCGACCGATCTGTACGAGGCGGCGAGAGTCGACGGTACGTCAACGACCAAAATGTTCTTCAAGATCACGCTGCCGTACGTTATATTCATCACGACGCCGTATCTCATTTCGAGCTTCGTGGGCAATATTAACTCGTTCAACTCGATATATCTTCTGACGGGAGGCGGACCCGCCTACCCCGGCTATCAGGCGGGCGGTACGGATCTGCTCGTAACGTGGCTTTATAAGGTCACGATCGACCAGGGCTCTTACAATACCGGCGCGGTCATAGGTATCTTCACGTTCATCATCACCGCGACGATAACGCTTATCACGTACAGGCGGAGTAAGGCGTACAATGAGGAGGATACTTTCCAATGAGCGATATCACGAAGAAAAAATACAGCAGTCAGTCGAGAAACCGCCGTATCAGCCTCGCCGTAACGTACACGATACTGATAATACTGGCGATCGTCTGGCTCGTTCCCCTGTTGTGGATATTCATTTCGGCGTTTCGCTGCGAGTATCAGCCCGACGGTACGTTCATCGGCCGCGTAACGAGCAATTTCTTCCCGCGCGCGGTAGGCTTTGAGAATTTCAGACTGCTGTTCACACAGGCTTATTACGGCGTCGACCACGCGTTTTTAAGGTGGATAATCAACACGCTGATAATATCCGTGATAGACTGCCTTATCTCAACGTTCCTCGTTTTGTCGGTGGCATACTGTATCGCGAAGCTGAAATTCAAGCTGAGAAAAGCCTTTATGAACATCACCATGATCCTCGGACTTTTCCCCGGCTTCATGAGTATGATAGCGATATACTTCTTACTTAAATCCATAGGTCTGTCGGGCAACCCGGATCATCCGGAGCTGTCGCTGATCGGTCTCGTGCTCGCGTACAGCGCGGGCGCCGGACTCGGATTTCAGATCGCAAAGGGCTTTTTCGACGTCATACCGAACGCCCTCGTAGAGAGCGCGAAGCTTGACGGATGTACGAACTTCAAGGTGTTCTGGAAGATCATACTGCCGCTTGCAAAGCCGATAATCATCTATCAGGCGCTGATGAGCTTTACCGGTCCGTGGATGGACTTCATATTCGCAAAGGTCATCATAGGCGCGGATAACGCGAAATACTGGACGGTTTCGGTAGGGCTGTACTCGATGCTTTTCGGTACGCACCCCGATACGAACCTGTTCACGCAGTTCGCCGCCGGATGCGTCATAGTGGCGATTCCGATCGTAACTCTGTTCATGTTCTTGCAGAAGTATTACGTCGAAGGCGTCACCGCCGGCGCGGTAAAAGGTTAATTATGATCGCATCGCGCAAAGCGCGACATATCGCGGCGGCGTAAGCCGTCATATCGCATTCCGCATTTATGCGGAATATATCGCAATAATCAAAAACCGCCGCGAGGCGGTTTTTTGTAAACAATTTATGAACTCTGAAAAATAATGAACCTTTTCGGCATTTCAAACGTCTTACTATACGAAATCACGCGAAAGGAGAAAATAAAAGAAGTGAAAAAACAAATCAATACAAAGTTGTTCGGTTTTTTAATAGTTTTGGTTATTTCCATCATAATTACCGGCTGCTCTTCAGAAGCATCAAATGATTTTGAAAAAATGGATATTAAATATGAATATACTAAAAACTTTGACTCATATGAAAATCGCACAGAAGGATCGTTAAGCGAATATATGAGCACTTTCTTTTCTTTAAAAACAGGAAGCGGTTTTCTGGCTATTATTAAGCCGACTGATGTAAAATACTGTCATACATATTTTTATGATAATCAAGGAGAATTCACTTGTGATGGTTTTGCACTCTATGAATGCAGAATTGAATTCATTAGTTCTGAATATAATACTAACGGCTTCAATGATAAGAATATTACCATTAGAATGAATATTTGTTTGCAGCCAACTAATGATAATGCAATGCAAAAACTTGCGGAAAGCATTGAATTGATAGAAAATAACAATTATAAACCAGGAACATATGTTATTCCTCAAAAATTAATTAATAAGACAGATTATACTGTCATTATTAATCAAAACACTCTATTGTTATTACAAAACTGTTCCTATTATGCTTTTATTGAATGTAATGGCGATAATAATTGGCTTGTATCGCTTTGTCCAGTTAACGAAAGTGCATATAAATCATTTTTGGAAGATACATCGTTACCAACAGAAGTCATAAATAATATGAAATGTATCAAAGAGTTTATTGCTGACAGTGATTTAAGTGCAGAATATTAATGTTAAGATAAAACCGTTTTCAGAAAGACGGATTATCCGCACGGTTATTATACCGTCGCTATACTGCGCGGTATATATTTATCGCAATATTCGTATGTTTTATTGCTGTAAGAAAGATGTGTCAAAGCTTCATAAAATAATCAAAAACCGCCGCGAGGCGGTTTTTTTGTAAACAATTTATGAACTTTGAAAAATAATGAACCTTTTCGGCGTTCTCAAACGTCTTATTATATGGAAGAAGTCCGAATATATCGGATAATAAAACCGGGGAGTTATGAGATGAAAAAATATTTAATTTTGATTATCGCCGTGTTGATGCTTATGCAGAGTTGCGCATATAAATTTGATAAGAACAATACGCCCTTAAGTCAAGATACTATACCCGAAAAATATGAAAATTCATCTGAAGTTTCCGTCGTTTCTTCGGGACTTTATAACGTTGATGAAAAGCAAATAGAAACGATAAAAGAAGCTCTCGGAAACAATGAATACCTTTATTTTAAGGATACGGTTTCCGACGAAATAAAAGTAGACTCAATATATCGCTGCTACTGGAGCACGAAATACCAGACGTCCGGTCCGGATCCGGCAACGCTTGATATAAGCGCTGCTTCTCCCAGCCGTAATATTCAGTATAAAACAGAAACGGAT